>JBCDHF010000004.1:0-31459 GCA_038750375.1 Cyanobacteria bacterium P01_H01_bin.15 | reverse complement strand
TTGATAAGTCAATCCAAGGGACCGTCAAAGACAGATCAGAGCCGTAAGCAGAAAGCCAGCCCTCTGCACCTTGCCCAAACCGCAGTCGTAAAATGTCGTGATGACGATAAATCGCTTCAATCGCTGCATTTAATGCATTGCGATCGTAGTTGGGGGGCAGTGCCAGGCAAACAGACTGATTGAAATAATGGGGGCGAGCTAAATTTTGGGTGAAGAACCAATGCTGAATCGGGGTCAGCGGAACACGGCCCGTTGCCGGCTCTTGAGAAATTGCGATGGTTTCAACCGGGGTCGCAATCGTGGCTAAAGCCGCAATGGTTTGATGTTGAAAGAGCGCTTGGGGCGGGATCTTCAAACCAGCTTGGGCCGCTCGACTGACAATCTGTAGTGCCAAAATCGAATCGCCACCCAGATCAAAGAAGTTGGTGTGGACGCCCACGGATTCTACCCGCAAGACAACCGACCAAATTTCAGCTAAAGCCGTTTCTAGCTCGTTGCGAGGTAACGCTTCGTCATCCGCGTCCCATTCGGGTTTCGGCAGAGCGCTGCGATCGATCTTGCCGTTGACCATCAAAGGAAATTTTTCCATACAGATAAATTTCGCTGGAATCAAGTAGTCGGGCAAATAATCACGTAAATAGTTCCGATATTCAGTGGATACAAAAGGAACCTCACAGGATGCTTGTTGCAGATACGCCATCAGCCTTTTTTCACCAGACTCAATGCCATCGACCCGGACAACGACCTTCTGGACATTGGGATGGGTCGATAACGCCGCTTCAATTTCGCCCGGTTCAACCCGAAAACCCCGGATTTTAACTTGGTGATCGGTGCGACCCAAAAATTCCAGTTTGCCTTCTGCGGTGAAACGAACCCGATCACCAGTTCGATAAAGATAAAATTGTTCGCTGCCGGGCTGACGCACATCATAAAAAGGATTCGGGATAAACCGTTCAGCCGTTAACGCCGGACGATTGAGATACCCTCGCGCTAAGCCCGCACCACCGAGATACAGTTCACCCGGAATGCCCACCGGAACCTGCGCCAAATCTGGATCAAGCACATAAACTTGCGTGTCCAGAATCGGGTAGCCAATGGGAGGTACGCTGATAATTTCATCCTGCTTCTCGATCGGGTAGCAGCAACTAAAAGTCGTATTTTCGGTAGGACCATAACCGTTGACAATCTGGGTCGTCGGCAGCCCTGCCTGTGCCTCTCGCACATACGAGGGCGCAAGTTTATCCCCGCCAGCAATCAGTAGCCGCAGCGATCGCAAACTGACCAGCTCTTCTTCCACCATCAGGTTAAAGAGTCCCGCCGTCAGCCAGAGCACGCTAATCTGTTTGTCGCAGATGATTTGACCCAGCTCTGATAAAGCGGGAGCCTGCATCGGCAACAGCACCAGCTCTGCTCCATTGAGCAATGCGCCCCAAATTTCATAGGTAGAGGCATCGAAGCTGAGGGAAGCTGACTGCAAAATACGGTCGTCTTCATTCACTGCGATGTAGTGAGGATTTTTGGCTAGTCGCACTATGCCGCGATGGGGCACACAAACCCCTTTGGGCTGACCGGTTGATCCGGAGGTAAAGAGGATATAAGCCAGGGATTCTGGGGAAATGTCGAGATTGAGATTATCGATCGGCAACGTCTCAAGAACCAGCGCGATCCCATCTAAGGCGGTGACAGAAACGGCTAAATCAGGAATAGGATTTCCGCTTGGTTGAATCAGTTGCGAGACTTGAGTGTCTTGAATCAATAGCCGTAACCGCTCTTTGGGATAGTTCGGATCGAGCGGAACATAAGCGCTACCAGCCTTGAGGATCGCCAAAATCGCGACGATCGTATTCACGGTCCGGTCTGCCCAAATTGCGATCGGAGTATCAAAAGATCGGTTTTGCGATCGCAAATAGTGAGCGAGCTGATTGGCTCTCTGATTGAGGGCTAGGTAGCTGAGTGATTCATCATTGAGAGAAACTGCGATCGCGTCTGGGGTCGCAGCGACTTGCGCTTCGAAAAGCTGAATGATACTGTTTGGGACCTTCCTGGCGGTTGCTCGAGGAGTGGACCAAGTTTGGAGCTGTTTCGCTTCTTTCCGCATGAGCATGGATAGCGAGGACAGCCTTAGCTCGGGTTGGTTCGGAAGTTTAAGCAATAGGTTCCGCAAGTGGGCGGCCATGCGATGAATCGTCTCAGCCGTAAAGAGATCGCGTCGATATTCGATAGAACCAATAAGGTTGCCAGCGGCAGTCTCTTGCATCTCCAAGAGCAACGCATATTTAGCCGTACTCGTCTCAACCGGCAACGGCGACCAGGACAATCCATCCACCGATTCCGCCGCTTCTCGATGCGCATTTTGCAGCGCAAACATGACTTGAAAAAGGGGACTGTGACTAGCGCTGCGGGGGAGGTCTAGACTGTCTAGAAGCTGCTCGAATGGTAAATCTTGGTGACTGTAAGCATCAAGGGCGACTTGACGGACTTGAGCCAGCAGCTCACTGAACGTAGGGTTACCGGCAAGATTACTCCGCAACACCAACGTATTAATAAACATCCCCATCAACGGCTCTACTTCGGCTCGCTGTCGGTTTGCAATGGGGGTCCCAATCAACAGATCGGTGACGCCACTGTAGCGATAGAGCAAAACTTTGAACGCTGCCAGCAAAGTCATAAACAGAGTCGTTCCCTGGACCTGACCGAGCTGTTTTAAGGCATCAGTTTGAGCTTTCGTAAGCCGAAGCTGATATTTTCCGCCTTGACCGGTGGGCTTAGCGGGTCGGGGAAAGTCTGTGGGCAGCTCTAATAACGGTGGCGCATCCTGGAGCTGCTGTTGCCAATAGGCTTTCTGTATATCTAGATCAAGCTCATTTTGCCAGGCTGCATAGTCGGTGTAGCTAACCGGTAGCGGCGGCAGTTCGTCCCCTTGATATAAATTGCTCAATTCTTTAAGCATCAGCCCTAAAGACCACCCATCCGTGATGATGTGGTGCAGGGCAAAAATCAGAACATGCTCATCGTCATTCAGTTTCAACAGTTGTGCTCGCCAGAGCGGGCCCACGGCTAAATCAAACGGACGTTGTTGCCGCTGAATTCGTTTTTTGATCTGCTGTCGTTGAGTATTTTTATCAAATTTACTGAGATCCAGGGCAATTAGTTCAATCTCTTTCACGGCTTGGTCTGCGGGCGTAACCACCGGCACCGGCTCCCCGTTGCTTTCCGCAAAATGCGATCGCAAAGTTTCATGGCGAGCCACCACTTGTTTCAGGCTGGACTCTAGTTGGGTCGCTGATAGCGGTCCGCGCAGGCGAATAGGCGCACAAATCACATAGGCGGAACTCTCCGGCTCTAACTTGGCGATCAACCATTGTCTTCGCTGGGCCGATGAAAGAACTAATTTTGAGGCAGGTCTAATCGGCGGCAGGGCAGGTTCGGTTTGAATGACCGTTACAAAATCGGCGAGAATTGGTTGCTCAAAGAGCGATCGCAAAGAGACTTCTCGTCCCAATACTTGACGAATCTGAGCAATGACCCGAGTGGCGAGTAAGGAATGCCCTCCCAATTCGAAGAAATGGTCTTGCAGATTGACTGACTCACAGTTCAACACCTTCACCCAAATCCCAGCCACAATCTCAGCGATTGGGGTATCGGGCGTTTCTAACTGTGAGGGGCTGGATCTGTCGGCAGTCGGCAAGGCGTTTCTGTCTACTTTTCCGTTCGGCGTCAGGGGAAGCCTTTCTAAAACGATGTAAGTCGCAGGCACCATATAACCCGGCAGACTCGCTTTCATTTGTGTCCGCAGCTCAGAACCGAGTGCTTTGGCATCAACCTTGGGTGCCACCACATAGGCGATAAGCTGGTCGGAGGCATTCAACACAACCACGCTTTGCGTCACTGCTGGATGTTGGAGAAGCGCCGCTTCAATTTCGTTGGGCTCAATGCGAAAACCCCGAAGTTTAATCTGGTTATCTAAGCGTCCCAAATAGTCCAAATTGCCATCGCCGCGATAGCAGACTAAATCTCCCGTTTTGTAGAGTTTGGCAGTGCCGTCAGGGTAGTTGCGAGCACAAACAAATCTGGCTGCAGTTAATTCCGGCAAATTGAGATAGCCCGGACTCAGCCCTGCGCCACCGATATAAAGCTCACCAGGAATGCCAACCGGCAACGGATGCTGCTTTTCGTCCAAAACTGCGAGAGTTGTATTGTCTAGCGGTTGACCAATGGGGACTGTTTTGTGCGCCAGTAAATCCGGCGTGATCTTCAACACCGCTGACCAGATAGTGGTTTCTGTGGGTCCGTAGAGATTCCACAGCTCATAGCAGCGCGGAAGCAAGGCGTTCGCAAGTTCGAGATCTAACGCTTCGCCGCCACAGAGGATCGCCAAGTCGTCTTTGCCAAGCCAGCCAATATCCAGTAGTAAACGCCAAGTCGCCGGAGTTGCTTGCATAATACTGACGTCAAAATTATCAATCAAAGATGCCAATCTCTCTCCATCTTGCACCAGTTCCCGGGGCGTTAAAATCACTTCCGCACCGGTGACTAGCGGCGCAAATAGTTCTAGCGCAGCAATGTCAAAAGCGATGGTCGTGACCGCCAACATGCGATCGTTCGGCTGCAGGCCTGGACGTTTTACGATCGCAGCGAGAAAATTAGTCAAGCTTCGATGTTGAATAGGGACGCCTTTGGGCTTCCCCGTGCTGCCGCTGGTGTAGATAATGTAGGCGAGGTCTTCCGGGTCAGTTTTTACGGATAGATTAACAGACGACTGTTGCTCAATTTCCAGTGCTGCTTCTGCCAAATCCAGGTGGCTCAGGTCTTTCTTTGCCGTGATAGCTAAATTGCCCTGCACAATCAAAAGTTCTAGTTCGGAGTCATCCACAATTTGTGCAATCCGCGGAGCTGGATAGCTAGGGTCGAGAGGAATGTAGGTCGCTCCCGCCTTAAGTACAGCCAACAATGCAGCCACCATCTCAATGGAGCGGTCGAGACAGATTCCGACTGTTGAACCGGACTTGATGCCTTGGGCACGGAGATAGTGGGCAAGTTGGTTCGCTCTAGAATTTAGAGCTTGGTAGCTGAGTTCAGTTACCTCCGTACCGGTCGTAAACGTAATTGCGATGGCGTCAGGGTTTTTGTCAGCCTGCGCTTCGAACTGAGCATGAACCGGAAAGGAGGAAATATCGAAAACGGGACCTTTACCCCAAGCTTTGAGTTGCGTAGACTCTGTAGAGGTGCAGATTTCAATTTCGCCCAGGGTTTGAGCTTTATCCGCAACAAAACTGTTGACAATTTGATTGAGATGAGCCAACAATCGCTGAGCTGTTTCATCGGTTACTCGTTGTGCGTTGTACCGCAGACTCAGAGCGATTTCTTCGCCAGGAATAATAACGAGGGTTAACGGATAATTCGTTTGCTCATAACCTTGAGCATCTTGGAGTTGAATCCCTAATTCGGGGCTGTTAGTTGCCGATTCAATGGAAACGGGATAGTTTTCAAACACCAACAAGCTATCAAATAGTCCTGTCCCTGTGGGGAGCTCGCTCCAGCGCTGAATGTCCGTCAGGGAGTTAAAGCCAAAGCATTCACGATCACGTTGAGTCTGTTGCAGGTCCTGCAGCCAGGGCAGCAGTTCTTGGGTTGCGGAAATTTGCGATCGTAAGGGCACCGTATTAATAAACAAACCCACCATGGATTCGGCGTTGCTTAAGGTAGTAGGCCGACCCGATACGGTGATCCCAAAGAGTACATCGTCCTGGGTACTGTAGCGACTCAACAACAGCGCCCAAGCCCCTTGAAAAATCGTGTTGAGAGTCAAGCGAGCAGTTTTAGCCCAATCTTGTATTTTCTCGGCGGACAACTTCAGGATTTGTTCTTTAATCTCTGGGGACTTCTGTTCAGAGACGTTTTGAATAATTGGCAGCAAAGTCGGCGAACTCAAACCGGCTAATGCTTTACGCCAGAAAGTCTCAGAAGAGAAAGACTCTTGATTCTGTAACCAAAGGATATAGTCTCGATAGAGTGGTGCTGGGGGGAGTGTAAGCCTCGACCCTTGGCGGAGACTTTGATAGATCGTCAGCATCTCTTTGAGTAAAATGCCGTTACACCACCCATCCATCAGGAGGTGATGGTAACTCCAAACAAATCGATAGGACTTAGCGTCTAATCTAAACAACGCACAACGCATCAACGGGGCTTGATCTAGCGCAAATCCTTGAGTGCGATCTTGAATCAAAAAATCATTGAGTTTAGCATCTTGCTCTGCCTTATCCAGATTTCGCCAGTCTGCTTCAATCCAGGGCAGCTCAACGGCATCATAAACAATTTGCAACGGTTGATCGGTTTCTTGCCAATGAAACTCACTGCGCAGTACGGTATGGCGGTTGACGACCTGCTGCCATGCTTCTCGAAAAGCTTTCCGATTTAATTCACCGGTTAACAAGCAATGCCGCTGTTCAAAATAAATCCCCGAACTAGGCGCATACAGCGTATGGAATAGCAACCCCTGCTGCGTTGAAGACAATTCATAGAGATCTTGAATTTCAGCCATCTCTATCGTCTCCCTTTGAGTTTAGTCATCAATTGATTAAGCTGTGCCCCATCCACTCGGGACACGCTGAAGTTACTGGGAACCGTCTGCTTTGGCTGCTGAACGTAAGCAAGCAACGATTTGAGATTATTTAGATAACGCTGAGCCAGCAGCGCCAGCGTGCTGTCGGCATAAGTCTCGCTGCGCCACCGAATATCTAAACTCGGTGTTGTTGTCGCGTGGGGGCACAGTAAGGCAATGACTTCAAGATCATAGGGATTGGGATTTGCGGGGCTACGCATACCGATAACGGGTTTCGGCACAAATCCGGTAATCAATTGTCCGGTCTGTTCGCCCCAGGATAGTAGTCCTAAATAGTTCCAGCTCACCTGAGCGGGAGACTTGAGGTTCGCTCCCTGACCGTTGAGCGCCCCAAAACTAATCCCGTCATGGGGGACTTCAAGTTGACGAGTCGCCTGATTAAGCTGCTCTTCTATCGAGCCCGTTGCCAATGTCAATCGCACCGGGTACAGCGCTGTAAACCAGCCCACTGTCCGAGAAATATTGATTTCATCGCTCCAAACCCGACGACCATGTCCTTCGAGATCTACCACCACCGTTTGTTGACGACTCCATTGAGTCAAGGTCTGCGCTAAGGCCGTCAACATCAACACGTTTTGGGTTCTCGCCTGCTTTTGCAGTTGCTGTGTTTGGTCCGGATTTAACGAGACGACAGCTTCAACTGGAGTTGTGGACCGCTTAGGCAACTCCACGGGCAATTCAGGAACGGGCTCACAAACCCGCTGCCAGAAACTGCGATCACGTGAAAAATCTTGAGCCTGTAGATGTCGTGTCCAATCGCCAAAGGTAGTTGTTTTTACCGGTAATTTGGGCGTCTCTTGGTGAGTTAGCTGGCGATAAAGGGTGTTGAGATCTTCCAGTATAATTCGCCAGGATAGCCCATCTACAATTAGATGATGTGCAACCAGCAATAAGCGGGTCTGAGCCTCAGCTGTAATCAACGCCGCTCGGAAAAGCGGACCGTCTTCTAAATTCAAACTGCGCTGAAATTGCAAAGTGTTCGAATCAACGTCAGTATCAGTTGAATTCAGCAAATCTAACGGTACGTCAACTGCATCCGGAGCAAGATAGGTTTGTGTCCACTGCTCATTGATCCGGCAAAACCGCAATCGCAACGCATCGTGATGGTGAACCAACTGCTTAAGGGCAGCCCCTAAAACTTGAGCATCTACTGAATCGGTTACTTCCAACATTACTGATTGATTGTAGTGATGGGGTTCCGGTAAGTCTTGAGTGAGTAAATGACGTTGAATAGGACCCAGCGGCGCGTCACCGGTCACTACTGCATTGTTTACTGTGGCCGATTTTTGTTTTGCGATCGCAGCCTGACCCGAGATCGTTTGGTGCTCGAATAATTGAGCAGGCGTAAGCTGCAAACCTTGCTGTTGGGCCCGAGAAACAATTTGCATGGCAGAAATCGAATCTCCGCCCAACTCAAAGAAGTTATCGTGAATGCCAATCTCACTGCGCTGCAGGATTTCTTGCCAAATCTGCTGCAAGATCAACTCTTTTTCGGTTTGGGGTCGCGTTCCTTCTGAAGCAACTGATGGGGGCGCCGGTAGCTGCGAACGGTTAACTTTGCCATTGATTGTCAGCGGCAACTGATCCAGACGAATAAACTGTTGCGGAATCATATAGCTCGGTAGCTGTCCAGCGATGTGATCGCGTAACGTTTCCGTCCAGTCCGTAAATGCCGATTCCGAAACCTGGGTGACTAGGTAGCCAACTAATTCTGTCCGTTTCTCCGTTTCGTATAGTGTGACAACGGCTTGTTCAATTTCCGATTGTGCCGTGAGAACGCCCTCAATTTCCCCTAGCTCGATCCGGAAGCCCCGGACAGAGACCTGCTGGTCCCGTCGCCCTAAATAGCTCAACACGCCATCCGCGCAATAACATACCCAGTCGCCCGTGCGGTATAGGACGGTACTAGTCGTTTTGTTGCCGAAGGGATTGGGGACAAATCGATCAGCCGTCAACGCAGATTGATGCAGATAACCACGAGCGACCCCCGCGCCGCCAATATACAATTCACCCGGCACGCCAATCGGAACAGGCTCTAAATATTCATCCAAGACATAAAGCTGCACACCAGATATCGGCCGACCAATAGGCAGGTTGCCCCGATCGCCCGGCTCAACACGATGCACACAACAGCCCACTACCGCCTCGGTGGGACCGTATTCATTGATTAGCTGTAAAGTCTTGTATTCTCGCCAAACTGAGAGGTGGTGGGCATAGAGCGCTTCTCCTCCGATAATAAAACCACTGGGGAGTTTGTCGGGGTTTAAGGTCTCCGAGGTCAGCAGGGGCTGTAGCGCTTGCAGATGGGCGGGGGTCAGTTTAACAATACTGACGTCATCTAAAATCGCTTGCTGTAAGGCTTCAATTTCGGTGGGGCCCTTTTCAACGATTAAAGTTTGTCCCGTTAGTAGGGGCGAAAAGAGGCTCGTGATGGTCGCATCAAAGCCTACGGAAGACTGAACCGGTACCCCTTCCCCATTTTTTATCGGATAAGCCGTCACACACCAGTTGAGATAGTTAATTAGACCCCCGTGGGTTAGCAGCGTCCCCTTCGGATTACCCGTCGAACCTGAGGTGTAGATGATGTAAGCCAGTTGCGTTGGCTCAATTGTGAACGCAAAATTTTCCTCAGAGTAATCGGCAAGGATTGCGGCTGCATCTAAGCTCAATCGCGTCTCGGTAAAGTCTTGGGTCAAACTTTCTAGTTCACTCTGCGTAATCAAGACTTTGGGCGCACCATCTTCTAGCAGATAAGACAAACGACCCGAAGGCAGAGAGGGGTCCAGCGGTAAATAGGCGGCACCGCTTTTCAAAATCGCGAGTAGCGCCACAATCAGATGCCAACCCGGTTTCAAACAAACCCCAACCAAATCTTCACGACCGATTTTTTGAGCATTTAACCAACGCGCTAGTTGATTCGCCTCTTGATTTAGCTGCTGATAGGTGTAGGTCTCAGATTCGCTACGTACTGCGATCGCATTCGGAGTCTGGGCAACTTGTGCTTCAAATCGTTCTGGGAAGCTGCCTGCACTAAACGGCTGAGCGGTGGGTCCTGGGCTCCAAGCCAGAATCTGGCTGCGTCCAGCCTCAGAGAGTAGAGAGATCTTTGCGATTGACTGCCGTGGGTTCGCTGGAACCTGATCCATGAGCACATGGAAATGATCTAGCATCCGCTCTATGCGATCACAATCGAACAGAGCCGTACGATATTCCACGCCGAGCAACAAGCCACCGTCTCGTTCTAGTAGATGCCAGCTCTGATCAAACTTGGTCTCTTTTAGAGGAATCCAGTGCTGTTTAATCGTCAATCCCGGCAAGTCTAACCCCATTTCAGCGGCATTTTGTAGCTGGTAGCCGCTTTGCACCTGAAACATGACCCGAAACAGCGGATTCTGCCCAGGCGTTCGGGGTAGATCTAACGCCTCCATGACCTCCGGCAACGACACCTCATGACTCAACGCCTCTGCCAGCTGCCGCTGAACCTGCGCCACATAGTCCTGAAAGGTGGGTGTCCCCTCAATTTGCGATCGCAAAACTAAGGTATTCACAAAAAAGCCGATTAATTTCTCAGCGGCAGCACTGTTGCGACCCGCGACCGGAATCCCGACAGCCAAGTCTCGCTGGGCAGTGTAGCGATGCAACAAGAGCTTGAAGGTTGTCAGCAATAAAACAAACAAGGACACCCCAAGCTGCTGAGCCAAGGCTTTAAGGGTTTGAGTCTGCTCCGGTGAAATAAAACGAGTTAGCGTATGGCTGGCATAATCTGCGGTCTGGCTTTTCCGATCGCAAGGAAGGTCTAGTGTCGGTAAATCTTGAAGCTGCCCTCGCCAATATTCGAGGTTTCGCTGTTGCTGAGGGGAGTCACGGTGCACTTGGGTTCGCAGCACATAGTCCGGGTATTGCAGCGTTAAGGGAGGCAGCGACAGAGATTCGCTGCAACTATAGTGACGGTAGAAATTAGTCAGCTCCCGCAGCAAAATGCCGCGTGACCAGCCATCAGCAATGAGGTGATGGAAGACCAGCACCAGTTCATGGCGCTCGGGGGCTAGTTGGAGCAGTTGAGCGCGAATGAGCGGACCGGTACTCAGGTCAAAACGCTCGTGGGCAATCCGCTGTCGCCATAGCTCAATCTCTTCGGGGTTCGTTGCGTCCCTAAGATCAGCTGTGGGAACTGTCAACGTCAGGTCGGGTAGAACTTTTTGCTCCGGTGCTTGTCCCTCCGATGCGACAAACACGGTTCTCAGGGTTTCATGGCGTTCAACAATCTTCTGCAAACTTTGGATCAACGCCGGAATATTTAACGCTCCGCTCAACTCCAGTGCTGTGGAAATGTGATAAGCCGTGGTCTCTGGGTAGAGCTGCTGGACTACCCACAGGTGCTGCTGAGCAGGAGACAAGGGCAAGCGTTCAGGGAGCTGGGGAGTAGTCTCCTCCGCAAAATCCTCGCCCACCACGGTTTGCCAATCAATACCTTTGGCGGCTAGCTGCTGACGGAGCTGCTGCTGCTGGGGTGGCGAAAGCTGCTTAATCCGCTGACGCAAAGATGTGATCGCGGACGCCGGTAGGGTTGTCATGAAATTGGATTGGACAGGCTAAGAGATGGGAGGATTCACGGTTTCGACCAGAAGGCAAGCTCCTCACCGTGAGTGACGATCGCTGACTAACTAAACTGCGATCACAGAGCGTTGGACGCTGAGTTGGCGGAGTTGATCAAGATACGGGAGCGAGCCCATGACCGCGTCATAGTCTTGGACAAAATCAATGAGACAAGCGACTTCCGTTACTCCTGCTTGACGAATTTCTTCAATGAAGGGCTGGCAGCTTTCAGGGGTCCCAATCAAGGAGCGCCCCTTCATGAAACCCTCGACTCCAAACAATAATAAACTATCCAAATCATCCTCGGAGAAATCGTTCAAGCTCACGTTTAAGCCCATACCTTTGGCGAGATTTTCGAGCAAACCATAGTGAGTCTTTAAATATTCGCAAAAAGGCTCACGAATAAACTCTTTAACCTCACCCAAATTAGCGCCTAGAAATGAATGAATCATGAGAGAAACAACGTGGGCGTCTGGATCATGGCCATGTTTAGCGAGAGAGTCTTTATAGCGCTGGATTTTGGGCGCAATTTCGTCCAAAGTCTCTCCGAGCAAAGAGGTCAACACGTTTGCCCCTAAGCGTCCGGCTTCGATAAACGTTTCCATGGACTGACAGGTTACCCAAATCGGTAATTCCGCTTGCTTCGCGCGAGGTAAGGTCTTCACCTCCACCTGGCGATCGTTGGCATCGCTAAAAGATACCCCTTGACCCTGCCAAAGCTTTTTGACCGTTTCAATCCCCTTCCACATCACGTTTTTCCGGCGACCGTGAGCCTCTCTGGACAGAATAAATTCATCCATGGTCCAGCCAGATGCAAAGGCGACGGCGGCGCGACCGTTGGAGAGCTGGTCAATCATCGTCCAGTTCTCGGTTACGCGGACAGGGTGATGGAGCGGCAACACCACACTTCCGGCTCGCAGTTGCACTTTCTTCGTCACCATGGCGAGCGCTGCATTGGTAATGGCGGGGTTGGGATAAAGCCCACCAAACGCATGGAAATGGCGTTCGGGCGTCCAAACGGCGGTGAAGTCGTGGCTGTCCGCAAACTTGGCACTTTCAATTAATAGCTGATACGGGTTTTCTTGGGGATTTAACCCATCGCCGTCGAAGTAAAAAAGGCTAAATTTCATAATCAAATTCAATCAGTAAAAACGAGATTTATCAGAGTAGCTAATGTCTGTTTTGGGCAAATAAAATTTGGATTCTATTCCACTTTTTCGGGGGGTGAACTTTCAATTTCGTCCAATAAATTTTCCAGAGTAGATTGTGTTTCTAAGGTAAAGGTGACTTGATTTTGTTCAATGATTTTGGCGATACCGGCGACTGTGGGGGCTTCAAACAAAAACGCTCGGATGGGTAGGTCTACTTGGTAGGTTTGCCGCAGTCGGGTCACGGCTTGAATTGCCATCAGCGAATGTCCGCCTAGCTCAAAGAAGTTGTCGTGAATCCCAATTTGCTCAATGCCCAGGAGTTTGCCCATCTCTTGGGCGACGGTCATTTCAATGTCTGTGCGGGGCTCCACATAGTCAGTGGTGAGCTGCGGGCGGGGATGCGCGATGGTTGGACCGACCACGTTGGTCAGTAGCGGATCTTGGCTGGCGGGGGCGGCTTCCTCGGGGTTTCCCGTAACCGGCGTAAAGGCAGTTTGAATCCTTCCAGCGAGTGGACGCGGAGACACAACCAGTTGGGCGCAGTCGGAAACGCTCAAGGCGCGTCGCGTTACTTCCCAGATCTCGGAGGGGGTTATCGCCCGAGCCATAAGTGCAGAGTTCGCCAATGCGGCCGGGGCGGTTTCCGTCGCCCCATCGAGATCCACCGCATCCCAGTTGAGGCTAAGCCAGCGAGGGACCTGGGTTTGCTGAGTTTGCTGCTGTGCGATCGTATCGAGGTGGCAATTTGCGCCTGCATAGGCACCAAAACCCACGCCCCCGACAATGGCAGATAGAGAAGATTGCAGTACATAAAAAGCAGGCTGCTCCTGCAAACTGTCCTGCAGCGTTTGCAGCCCACGAATTTTATTGCGGGTTATGCGATCGCAACTTTGGTCATCGAGGTCGGCCAGCAGGCAGCTAGCTTGATCACCCATGACGTCAGCATGAAAGACGCCGTGAATGGGACCAAATTGAGTTTGCGCGTCTGTAAGAACGGTTGATAGCCACTGAAAATCGCTGAGGTCTCCGCTAAACCAGCCGTAGTCCTCACCGGGTATGCCCAAATCTTTGAGCTGCTGAATAAAGCGACTGATGCTGTGGTGAGGGCTGTGGGAATCCAGCCACCCGTCCCAATCTGCTGTAGCCGGTAAACCCGGACGACCGATCAGAATCAGCTTGGCATCGTACTCTTCTCGCAGAGCTTTCGCGTAGACCAAACCCAGTCCTTCGAGCAGATCGCCAGCGATGAGATAGGTTTTCTGTGATCGCAACAGTTCAGGCTGACTCTCGGGCAAGGATAGCGCTCGATAGTCCTGAACCCAACGTTGGCCATTCCGGTAAGCCAGAATTCGCTGGCTGGGGTCGTAATCTGTTGCGAGTTCAGCCGCCATTTTGGACTCGGTTCGGGGATGGTTATCTCGATCGATGACTCGACAGCCCAAACCGGGATATTCCTGGGTCAGCACTTGAGCAACCCCCAGCAGCGCCGCTTTTTCCGGCCGCATCTCTTCCCCGCCAGTTACGTCGAATAGACCCTCGACAACTACGCTCAGCGTTAAATCCTGGGTCAGCGCTACGCCTGCTAATGCCTGCACTAAATTTTTAAGTGATCGCAAACCGTCAATGTCTGTCCCGTCAGCTTGGCGGTTCCAGGCATAAACTACTTGAGATGGTTTGATTTCCAGTACTTCAAGCTTTTGCAGAAGCTGTTTATAGTCATCGGGTTGGTCAGGGACCACCGTAAACTCGCCGCTGCCGGCTGTAAATTCAGTCCCCGGTAGCGTCCAGATGATTTTTTGAGTTTGCTCGGCGAAGAATTTGTGATCGCATCTGTCTGCAAAGACCAACCAGCAGTCATTGAGAGTTGTGGAGGTTGTCTGAGTCAGGGGCCGCCGGGACCAGCTGGGCAGATAGAACCAGTCCTGCAGCTCAGACTTGTTCACGGTTGATTCAGCCGAGGCGACCAGCGTTGCCAACGGATCGGGCTCCACCCAAAAAGACTCTCGCTCAAACGGGTAGGTCGGTAGAGATAGACGCTGTCTCGGGGCAATACGTTGGAACTCAGTCCAAGAAAATTGCCCCCCGGCGAGCCAGAATTTACCAATAGCGGTTATAAGTGCCTGGGCATCGGATTGATTGTCGCGGGGATGAGCCAGAGACGGAATCGCCGTGACCGGCTGCTGTGGCGAGCCATGCTGCTGAGCTAGTTTGGTAAGCGTGTTGCCGGGTCCGATTTCGAGAAAGACCGGCTGAGTCAATGTGAGCAGCTCTTGGATGCCCGTACTAAACTGCACATTCTGGCGCAGATGTTTGACCCAATAGTCAGGACTGATTGCCTCGTGATCGCTCAGCCAAGTTCCGGACACATTTGAGATCAGATCAATGGTTGGCGGCTGTAGAGTCACTGTGCCCACAACCTGTGCAAATTGCTCGAGGATCGGCTCCATCGCGGCGGAGTGGAAACCATGGGAGGTCTGCAGCAGGCGGCAAGGAATCCCTTGGGCGTCAAGCTGTTCATTCAGCGCCTCCAGAATCGGGGTGGGTCCAGAAATCACAAACGACTTCGGACTATTCACCACCGCGATTTCGGCTGCTGGCGGTAGGGACATCGTAAATGCCGAGACCGACTGCATTACCGCCAACATCGAGCCCGGCTCACAGGACTGCATTAATTCGCCGCGCTGTTGTACCAGTTTCAGCCCGTCCGCTAGAGAGAACACTCCTGCGACACAAGCCGCCACATATTCCCCAATGCTGTGACCAATGAGCGCGTTGGGTTTCACTCCCCAAGACTGCCAGAGCTTAGCCAGGGCATATTCCACCGCAAACAGGGCCGGTTGCGCATAAGTGGTCCCGTTAATGTTGAGGTCTGACTCGCCAAAGATCAGCGCAAGTAGGGAAATCTCCGGCGCGAGCAAGCGATCGCACTCATCTAAAATTGCTTGAAATACCGGCTCTGTCTTATAAAGATCTTTCGCCATACCTGCGTATTGAGAGCCCTGCCCGGAGAACATAAAGACTACGCTCGGAGGCTCTGCGGGAATGGTTTCAGCTAGCAACCAAGAGCCCACCGACTGATTGAGTTGGGTGACGGCATTGTCCAAAGATTGCGCGATACAGACCCGACGATGAGCGAAAGCTTGTCTTCCCACCTGCAGAGTGTAGGCGACATCCGCTAATGTCAAATCCCCAGACGATTCCAGGTAGCTAGCCAAGTCTAGATTTTTCTTCTCTAAGGCCGTTTGGGTCTTGCCGGACAAGGGCAGAACCTGCCAAGGACGCTCCTGTTCGTTAGGAGTAATCGCCAGAGCAGGTGCTTCTTCCAAAATCAAGTGGGCATTGGTCCCACCCATGCCAAAGGAACTCACCCCAGCCCGCCGGGGACGTTCATTCTCGGTTTGCCAAGCCCGACACTGCTGATTCACAAAAAACGGACCCTGCCCAAAATCAATTTGAGGATTGGGTTGCCCGTAGTTCAAGCTCGGGGGCAGCGTTTTATTTTGCAGCGCCAGCACGGTTTTCATTAAACCCGCCGCACCCGCTGCCGCGTCTAAATGCCCGATGTTGGATTTGACCGAACCCAGCGCACATGATTTCTGCCGCGCAGGCCCAAACGCTTTATTCAACGCCGCTACTTCAATTGGGTCTCCCAGGGGCGTTCCGGTTCCATGGCCTTCAACGTAGCCAATGGTTTCCGGCTCAATTCCCGCTTTTGCGATCGCCGCTTTAATCACTGCCGCCTGTCCTGACACGCTGGGCGCCGTTAAACTCACTTTGTCAGCGCCATCGTTATTGATTGCAGAGCCCTTAATCACCGCGTAAATATGGTCCCGATCTGCGATCGCAGCCGATAGCCGTTTAAGCACCACAATCCCGACGCCATTCCCAAACAGCGTTCCTTTGCCTTGAGCATCAAACGCGCGGCACACTCCGTCTGGAGCGGCAATGCTATCCGGTTGGTACCAGTAGCCCTGGGGAATGGGCTGACTGATGGTGACGCCTCCAGCTAGGGCCAGATCACATTCTTGATTCAGCAAACTTTGGCACGCCGTATGAATCGCCACCAGTGCCGTGGAGCAGCCGGTTTGAATGCCGCAGCTCGGACCGGTGAGGTTGAGTTTGTACGAAACCCGCGTGGGCATCAGACCCAGCACATTACTAACCACCGCCTGCACCACATCTGTTGATTCACGAATAGCTGTGTTGTTCTGCAAATTAACGATGTAGCGATTGAGTGCCGCCCCGCCAAACACCCCAATGTCGTCCTCAGACTGCTGCGGATCGTAGCCCGCGTCTTCTAGCGCAGTCCAAGCACATTCCAAAAACACGCGCTGTTGCGGGTCAATCAGCTTTGCCTCAGCCGGGGAATACCCAAAAAATCCGGCATCAAACTGAGTCGGCTCCGCAAAACTAGCGTAAGCAGGTATGTAATGAGGATCTGTGATCGCTGTTTCGGAAACCCCGGCCATGCGGAGTTCTTCGGGGGACAAATAACGAATACCTGAGCGCCCTTCCTTGAGCAGGTCCCAAAATTCCGCTACGCTCTCTGCTCCAGGGAACCGCCCCGCCATCCCGACAATGGCAACCCGCTCGTTTTTGGTTTGGGCAACGGCCGCCAGTTGTGATCGCGCCTCGTTGAGGGCGCGGAGAATGCGTTCAGAACTGGGAAGTTGAGCCGGGGATTGAGTCATGGTCTAGGTTGGTTAGGCATCAAGCAAAGATTCGAGGTCGTTTAAGGCTTCGGCAAGGTCTGCCGGGACGTCGTCAGAGGTATCCGGAGGCGCTCCCTGCGGCGACTCTGTCGGCCGCGATTCTGGTTGAGGGGGAACCGCAGGCTCCGAATGGGGTAATTCGGCAACCAAGTGAGTCGCCAATCCAGCGATCGTCGGAAACTCAAAGATGACTGTGGAAGCAACTGTCTGAGCTAGCTGAGTTTCGAGTTTGTTTTTTAGCTCGACTGCCATTAGAGAGTCCATCCCGAGGTCAAAAAAGCTGTTCGTCGGGGAGGGAAGCTGATTGGGCGGTAATCCCAAAACTTTGGCAACTTCATGTTGGAGGGACTTAACCAAAAAACGTTCTTGCTGTCGGGCGGGAAGTTCATCTAGCTGCGATCGCCAACTGCCGGATATGATGCTTGGCGCGGCTTGCGAGTCTGAAATTTCCGAAATAATCTCTGGTTCAGCAAAATCGGCAAAGAAAGGATCCTGGGCGATACCCTGCTGCCGGAACTGCGTCCAGTTAATCGGAATTACACCAATTTGAGGCTCAGTCAGGGTTTGAGCCAGCAACTGCGAGAAAATCTGCTGTCCTTGCACAGGCGAAATAGCCCCGATGCCGCGTTGATTCATTTGCGTCTGTAACGCCTGACCCGATGCTGAGCCCACTTTTGACCAAGGACCCCAGTTAATGCTCAAGCCTGGTCGCCCTTGTTCTCGGCGGTAGCGAGCCAGGGAATCCAGGAAGCTATTGGCCGCCACATGAGCCCCTTGACCTGGTGAACCCAGTAGCGAAGCAGCGGAGGAATACATCACAAACAGCTCCAGCGGATCAGACAGGGTCAACTGATGCAAATTCCAGGTTCCCCAGACTTTTGGTGCCAGTACGGGCTGTATCTGCTCCCAGTTCACCTGCTGCAATACACCGTCAGTTAAGACCCCCGCACCTTGGAACACCCCTCGCAAGGGTGGTAAAGCCTCACGAATGTGCTGTAACGCTGCGGTTATCTGTTTGCGATCACAGATGTCTACTGCCAGGGTCAAAACCTGCGCACCTGCCTCTTGGAGTTTTGCGATCGCGTTAACTGCCTCAGGAATTTCCGAGATCTCCCGGCGATTGAGTAAGGCTAAGTTCCGCGCACCCTGCTCAACTAACCAAGTGGCGGTTTCTAACCCGAGTCCACCGAGTCCACCGGTTAATACATAAGTCCCATCTGCTCGGATGCCCGTGGGATTCTCAAAGTCGAGCACAATTTTTCCGATATGTTGTGCCTGCTGCATCTGCCGGAAGGCAGCCTGGGCGTGAGTAATCGGAAAACATTGATAAGGAATGGGCGTGAGTTCTCCCGCTTCAAATTCGGCACAGAGAGCCTGTAAACGTGATGCAATGTGAGCGGGCTGATTTTGCGCCACACCCATCAAATCAACGACAAAATATTCCACGTCTGCGCGTACGGCTTTGACCTGCTCCGCCTCCCAAATATCGCGCTTGCCAATTTCAATAAACCGACCCTTAGCCGACAGTACAGATAATCCTTTGGGAATGTATTCGCCTGCCAAGGAGTTGAACACGACATCCACCCCGTTGCCATCGGTCAGGGTCATCAGCTCTGTTGCAAAGTCCAAAGTACGGGAGTTCATGCAATGACTTTCCGGTACTCCTTGCGTTTGAAGGGTCGACCATTTGCCGGGGCTCGCCGTTGCATAAACCGTCGCGCCGAGTTTTTGTGCGAGCTTCACGGCTGCCATGCCAGTCCCACCCGCCGCCGCATGGATCAAAATACTTTCGCCAGTCTGGAGTTTGGCGATCTCACGAAGTGCATAGTCCACGGTGAGGAAATTAGCGGGTATCGTCGCGGCTGCGATCGCCGTTAAATTTTTGGGTTGAAGTCCGACCCAGTGAACCGGCACCGTCACGAACTGTGAAAAGCTACCGGGCGCTAAGGCTAAAACGCGATCGCCCACCTGAAAATTTTCGATGCCAGCCCCAACAGCAACCACTTTGCCCACACATTCGACGCCTAGCCAGCCGCGCTCAAAGGGCAGCATTCCAAGGGCGTCCAACACATCAATAAAATTGAGTCCTGCAGCGAGGACACGGATTTCGACTTCCCCTGCATCCGGCGCGCGGCGAGAAATCGGAGTCAAACTTAGGTTATCTGGGGAACTTTTGCTCTGTAGGGTTAGTTTACAGGGAGGTGTTGGGACCGCTAACGGCAATTCAGGGGACGTCGCAGATTTCAAGCGGGCAACTCTTCTGTGATCGCGTAGATATGCAACCGCGCCGGCTTGGAAATTTGACGAGAGTTCCTGAGCAAGCAGAGCGGTGTTTTCTGCCACCGATAAAGACGGGTCAAGATCTATTCGACAACAGCTCAGAGCAGGGTATTCCAGCTCGATCACGCGACCTAACCCATACAGAGATGAATGAGGCAGTCCCGGTTGCCCGGTCGTTGCGCCCTGGGTAACGAGACAAAGCTGAGGTAGCGGCTGCGCTAGTTGGCTCGCGATACCCGTGAGCGTTTGTAGAAACTTGAGTACCGAAGAAAACGCGCTTTGCGAGAATTCCGCTAACGAGATATCGGATTCTAAAGACGTGTCTGACTGCTCAACAACATAGATAATTTGAGATGGCAAGTTGGAACTGTTCGCAAGCTTTGAAGCTAGTGAATCTGCTGAGATTACCGGTGCGTTGCAGGATTGAGCGAGGGACGCTGCTAATGGAGCATTTGCGGCCGATACGATTAGCCGCGAGCCTGTTTTATCTAAGGTCGGTGAGACGGCAACCAGGACAGACTGCGGTAGATCCACGTGACTTGAGTCCTCTGTTTCAACCGCCGTTACATTGATAAAACCGGCTTTCTGGAGCTGAGTCTGCCACTGATCAACGGTCAATAGTGGATGAGTGGGACGTTTCCACCAGCCTTCGGTCATGCCAAAAATGAGATCCAACCACGCCAGCGGCTGAGTTCCTTCCAGCAATATCAACTCACCACCAGGAGCCAACAGCGATCGCACATTACTCAAGGTCGCTTCAAGATCACCGGTCGCATGCAGCACGTTCGAGGCGATCGCAAGATCATAACTATGTGCTTCAAACCCCTGTTCTACTGGAGATTTTTCAATATCTAAAATTTGAGCCGTCAGTCCTGTGAAGTCGCTAAATCGGGACTGAGCCTTGGTCGTAAATAGAGGAGAAATATCGGTAAACGTGTATCTGGCATTCTCCAACTGCGGCAATAAGTTAGCCGTTGTGCCACCGGTCCCAGCACCAATTTCAATTATCCGCACCGGTCGATCGAGTTTTGCGATCGCAGCCTGCACCGCCCGGAGTACGAGCGCATTCATGACCTGTGCCCCGGGTGAAGCCTGGTAAAGCTGAGTGAGTTCCGCCGCATCCCCTTTCGGGAAAAGCAGCGATAACGGATCAACGGTGCCCGTCAACACTGCACTTAGATTCTCGCCGCAGCGCTGGATTAATGCCAGTTCGGCACTAGCTTCCGGATGTTTATTAGATAAAGCCTCTTGCTGTTTTTCAAGTGAAGTGAGGATGTTTTGTTGAGTCTTTACTAACTGATAAGCTCGCTCAAATAGACGGTGATGAGCCGGAATAACCTTTTCCCGCAACGTCTCAGAATTGAGTTCTGTAGTCTCGCTTAGTTCCAGCAGCGCCCGTTGCATGTAGCAAACACCCAACGCTTCTAATTCAGGCAGGAGATTTTGATATTGTTGGCTGCTGTCTTTTGCTAATTCATTAGAGAAATGAGGCGCCAGCTGTTTTGCGATCGCATCCGGCTCCACCAAATTCGTCAACGATTCTGATCGCCAATCTAGATGGTAGAAAATATCGGATAACGCGTCGGCCGAACTAAACTCCTGCCTTAGCCGATCCGGATTAATCGGCAACAGCCTAAATCCCTGAAGAGACCCTAGGATCTGACCGTTGACATCGAATAGCGTCAGATCAGCGCGTATATTTCGCTCCTCATTGCTCGTGATTCGGAGGTGAGACCAAATTTCCGGAGTCGTGAGCGCCCGTAGAGTAACCTGTTCAACGCCAGTTGGCAAATAGGTTTGAGCATGGGGGTGATCAATAAATAACGCTGCTAAACTCTGACAGCAGGCATCTAACAAAATTGGATGACAAACATAGTCCGGCAACGTCGAGTGATAACTCTTCGGCAGCCGGACAACGCTTAAAACCTCATCCTCACTGGTCCAAACCTGCCGCAATGCCTGGAAGGCTTCACCATAGTTGACGCCTTGGACTGCCAGGCGCTGGTAACAAGCTTCGACGGAAACGTTTGTTTTGCAACGTGACTGAACCTCTGCCAATGTCTCCCCTGCATCAAAGCTATTACCCGATGTTGTTGTAATCACACCCTGAGCATGGCGTTGCCAGTTCTCTTGACCGTCGCCACAACTCAGAACCTCAAACTGGTACTGTGAAACGAGCAGAGTCAGCACCAACTGCCAAGTTTGCCGCCCACTTAACAAAAGGGGCTTCTGAAATTGAACAGTTGTGAACGCAAAATCACGGTGAGCCCCCAAAATTGATTTGGCTGCTGCCATCGCCATTTCGAGATAGCCGACAGCAGGCATCACAGGTGTCTCAAATATTTGATGCTGTTGTAGATAGGGCAAGGCGTCGGGCGTTAGCGCCCGTTCAAAATAAATTTCCGCAGACTTCGCTAGCTTTAACCGTTCTCCGAGCAGAGGATGTTCTATCCGGGCTTGTTCGACTTGGGGCGTCACCTCAATCCAGAAAGGCTCCCGCTGGAAGGGATAGGTGGGCAAGTCTGCCCGCGCACCTATCGGACCGGGATAATGAACTGCAACGCCCAATTCAAACAGTCGTCCTAAGCTACTTAGAATCGTGCTGCGATCACATAGTGTTCCATCCCTTCGCGGTTGCAGACTCGTGAGCCATTGTCCAGACCAGTTCGGCAGGCAGACCTGTCCGAGAGCTATTAAGGTCGGTCTCGGTCCAATTTCCAGAAGCACATCAATGTCGTCGGGAAGGTGCGTCATCGCCGAGTGAAATTTGACGGGCTGGCGAATGTGCTCAATCCAGTACTCCGGGTTTGCGATCACATCTTTTTCTGAATTGCCGGTAACGGTCGAGATAAAAGGAATGCGAGGACGTTGATAGGTCAGACCTCGGGCTGCTTCAGAAAACGCCGTCACCATCGGTTCCATCAAGGGCGAATGAAATCCGTGGGAAACCCGCAATGTCTTTGTCGTAATTCCTGCCGTTGCCAGTTTTTCTGCGATTAAAGTTAGGTCTGCGTCTGGTCCTGCAATCACGTTGCTATTCGGACCGTTTTCAGCTGCCACGATAACAGCATTATTCAAATAGGGCTGAATCTCCGAGACCGAAGCCATCACAGCCATCATGCCTCCGCTTGCTGGTAGCGCTGACATCAACCGACCTCGCGCCGCGATCAAACGTAACCCCGCCTCCCAGCCCATCACGCCCGCTGTACAAGCCGCCGCATATTCTCCGATGCTGTGTCCCAAAACCAAGGCAGGCTCAACGCCCCACGCTTTCCATGTCTCCGTCAGCGCATACGCGATCACAAACAACGCGACTTGGGTGTATTCCGTCTGTTGTAGCGTTTGCTGTGGGTCAGGGTTTGCTCCTGCCGTACCTAAATCCGGGTATAGAACAGTGAGTAAAGGGATTTCCAGTTCAGGCTCTAAAATCTCTGCACAGCGCTGGATTACCTCTCGAAAGATTGGTTCTGTTTCATACAGCTCGCGCGCCATATTGACCGATTGAGCCCCCTGTCCCGTAAAGAGAAAACCGATTTTCGGGGATTTAGAGGTAGACGGCGTTTCTGTAATCTCAGATTCGGCTAGCTGCTGGAAATGTACTTGGAACTGTTCCTTTGTGCCCGCTACCAGCGCGACCCGCTGGCTAAACTGTGATCGCAAATGCCAAGCGCTCCAGCAAATATCTCTGAGAGATAACTCTGAACGTCCCAACGTGTCTGAGTAACTGGCAGCTAATTCCTTAAGCGCTTGAGGATCTTTGGCGGATAACGCCAGTAAATAGCTGCTTGAGTCAGGGTCAACTGATGCGGTTGTTGCCGTTGGTGCTCCAGACTCCAAAACGACATGAGCATTAGTGCCGCTAAACCCAAAAGAACTGACTCCCGCTAACTGTGGCCCTGACCAATCTACCGTTTGTGTCGTTATAGCTAAGGGCAGATTCTCCCAATCGATGTAAGGACTGGGCTGCTCAAAATGCAGATGAGGCGGCAAGGTTTGTTGCTGCATCGACAACACTACCTTCATCAATCCCGCAATTCCCGCAGCGGCTTCTAAGTGACCGATATTCGTCTTAACCGATCCTACATATAAAGGTTTTTTCGTCTGATGAGTTTCGCCGAATATGCCGCCTAGCGCGCCTGCTTCAATGGGATCGCCGAGCGCTGTCCCCGTTCCGTGTGCTTCGATGTAGCTAATATCTGCAGCCGCTACTTTCCCATTCTTTAACGCTTGTCGGATCACCGCTTGCTGAGACGGTCCATTGGGCGCAGTCAGCCCCGAACTTCGACCATCTTGATTGACTGCCGACCCTCTAATAACCGCCAATACCCGGTCCCCTTGGCTGACAGCATCCGACAGTCGTTTTAACACCACCACGCCGCAGCCTTCCCCGCGCGTAAACCCGTCCGCCGCAGCGGAAAACGTCTTACAGCGACCGTCTGGCGCTAACATATTGGCTTTTGAAAAATTGATGCTAAATTCCGGGGTCAATATTCGATTCACGCCGCCAGTGAGGACCATATCACATTCTCTCTGTCGCAAACTTTGACAGGCTAAATGCACGGCCACCAGCGACGATGAACAAGCCGTATCGACCACTAAGCTCGGGCCCACAAATCCCAAACTGTAGGAAAGCCTTCCCGCCGCTACGCTATGGGCATTTCCGGTCGCTAAATAAGCATCAATTTCCGTTTGCGATCGCAACGCTAAATGCTGGGAGTAATCATGGCTGCTGATGCCGATAAACACCCCAACTTGTCGCTTACGCCACTGGCTGGGAACCACCCCACTATGCTCAAGGGCTTCCCAGCTCACTTCTAAAAGCAGGCGCTGTTGCGGATCTAAACTCAACGCTTCCCGAGGCGCAATCCCAAAGAATCCCGCATCAAACCCGCGAGAATTCTTGATAAACCCGCCATTACGGGTAATCATTTTGCCAGGCGTTTCGGGATTAGGATCATAATATTCATCAATATCCCAACGGTCAGGAGGCACTTCCGAGATCGCATCCCGCCCTGCTGACAGCAGCTCCCAGAATTTAGCAGGCGTATCGGCCCCGCCAGGGAAGCGGCAACCCATGCCCACAATCGCAATCGGCTCGGTTTTGGCGTTTTCCACTGCCGTCAGTTTCTTCTGAAGCTTTTCAATCGCTTCGAGAGCACGGCGCATCCGCTGTTCTGAGGTTTGGGGAGCGGTCTGGCTCATTCGTCCTCCCCCAGCAGCGATTCAATATCCGCCAGCTTTTGGTCTAGTAACTCTGCCAGTTCGTCAGCTTGAGGCTCTGGGGCGGTATCCGTCAAGTCAGTTTCCGCATCCGCAGGCGTCGTAGGTGTTTCTTCTTCAGCCTCTGCCGCGAGGTCAAGTTCTTCTGACTCAGACGCTAATACCTTCTCTGCCAGGTAATCGGACAATGCCGCAGCGGTCGGATAATCAAAAATCAATGTGCTTGGCAACACTAAACCTAAACTGGTTTGCAGACTATTTTTCAGCTCTAAAGCCGTTAAAGAATCCATCCCCAAATCCAAAAAACCCTTTTCTTGGTCTAGTTCATGGGCCTGGAAGCCTAAGGTTTTACAAACTTGCGTTGACAAAAATTGATCCAGATGTGCTCGCTGTTCGACCTCCGGCAACGTTTGGAGTTTTGCTAAAAACTCGGACTTCTGGCCGAGTTGGACTGATTCTTGTGCGCTGCCATTGACAGTTGCGATCACAGACAAAGAGCCAAACAACGGCAGCTCACGAATCAGGGGTTGAGCCATGAACGCTGCCCAGTTAATCGGGACAACACCAATCTGGGGCTCAGGGCTCTGCCACACGGCAGCCAATTGTGCCAAACCAGCTTCCGGTGTGATGACCTCAACGCCCGCTAAACTCTTGAGCTGACCTTGCTCCTGATATTTCAATGCGGCCCCCACTTCACCCCAGGCGCCCCAGTCGATACTGAGTGCAGGCAAACCCTGTTCTCGCCGATAGCGGGCTAGTCCATCTAAAAAGGCGTTGGCAGAAGCGTGATTAACTTGCCCCGGTGCGCCAAACAAGCCCGCCGCCGAGGAGAACAAGACAAACCAGTCCAGTCCCAAGTCTTGGGTTAACTCATGCAGATTCCATGCTCCTTGTACCTTCGGTCCCAGCACCTGTTCAAACTGAGCCCACTTCATCTGCGGAATCCAGGCATCTGCCAAGATCCCTGCTCCATGAATCACCCCAGCGAGCTTGCTCTTGCCACCAAAGGCAGTCGGTAATGCTGAAATGAAGTCAGACAGTTTTTTGCGATCACAAACATCCACCGCAAAGGTCAGCACCTTGGCACCGCTATCTCGAAAACGCTCAAGCTGCTTCTGCGTTTCGCTACTGGGCTCCCGACGACTAACTAGCGCAATCTGTTTGGCACCGCGTTTTATCAACCAATCTGCCACGGTTAAGCCTAAGCCGCCCAAACCACCGGTAATGAGATAAATCCCATCGGCTCGAACAACAACGGATTCGACATCATTCGTCAAAACCACTTTGCCCACATGCTTTGCTTGCTGCATTAGCCGGAACGCATCTTGAACCTGATCTTTGCCAAACGTCATCTGCGGCAGTGGAGACCAAGCGCCATCTTCGACGCGACTAACCAGATGACAAAGCATGGACTGCACCAAGCCCGGCTGCTCTCGGCAGAGCTGCGAAATATCCACCGTAAAATGCTCGACATCCGGTCGCTGTTGCGCAATTTGATCAGCCGTCAATCCCGACCCTTTGCCAATTTCCACAAAGCGCCCCTGTTGCCCTAACACATCCAAACTTCGCGAGCGATATGCTCCCGGCAGCGAATTCAAAACGACATCAACGCCCTGCCCATCCGTCACCTGCAAAATCTCATCCGCAAAAGCCAGCGTCCGAGAATTCAGAATTCGCTCGACGCCCAAATCCCTTAAAGTAGACCACTTACCCGGACTTGCCGTGGCATAAATCTCTGCGCCCAGCTCTTGCGCAATCTGAATTGCCGCTTGCCCGACCCCACCCGTTGCGCCGTGAATCAAAACGCGCTCTCCTGGTTGGAGTTTTGCAACTAGCGACAGACAATAGTAGGCCGTAGTAAACGCCACTGGTAAAGTCGCCGCCTGGGACGTGCCCAAATGCTTCGGAATGGCCGCGACTAGATCCTGTTCAACCGTCACCTGATCTGCGTAACTTTCCCCGGCGATCGCAAGTACCCGCTGTCCTACTTGAAACCTTTTGACGGCTGTCCCGACCTGAACTATCTGCCCCACACATTCACAGCCAAGGGCGGCCTGGTCTGGATACTGATCCATCGCGATCAGCACGTCACGAAAGTTCATGCCGGTAGCTGCGATCGCAATGACAACGTCTGTTGGACTGAGTACTGACGGTTCAAACGACTCCCAAGTTAACCCGGTCAACGTTCCGGGCGTTTTTGAGACTAAACGAGTGGGTTGTGCTTTCTCTGGGGATTCCGACCCGGTTTCAGACTGCAATCGAGCCACACAGCGCTGACCGTCAACAAACTGTACTTCCGTCTCATGGGAATCCGCTAACAATTCTTCTCTTAACTGCGCCAGGGTCTCTGCCTGGATCTGAGTACAGCGCAACTGACCGAACTCAAACTGCAACGTCTGCACGAATCCCCAGAGTGCTGACTGAGCTAACACTCCTTCCCCGGTGGGCTCAACGGTTACCAAATACAGTCGTGGCGGCTCAGGACGTTTAACTAACGTCTGCACCAAAGCAAGTAGCGTCTCGCAGAGTTGATGCGTAACTGTCGGAACGTTTTGGTTTGCGATCGCAGACGGTAAGACATAGACAAGTTTTGCTGCGGATCGGGCTAAATTAGGAACCTCTGCTAGGTCTATCCGTTCAACCGATGACCCTGAAGCGGCTAGGAACTGCTGAATTTGCACTGTACTACTCTCATCTTCTCCTAAAACCCACCAGTGATCGACCTTTCGCTGTTGATTCTGCGCGACAATCACTGCCTGCGTTAACAGCGCCTGCTCTTCGGTTAGGGACTGAACCTTTTCAAAGCCCGTGTCTTGCAAAACCGATCGCCAAAGCAATTCCGAAATGAGAGGATGGTCGGGACGTAATTTGTAATCGTCAAAACGCCACCAGCCCGGAGTCAAGCCAAAGATTAAATCGATCCACGGCACGGGCTGAGATCCTTCAAGGAGAATTAATTCACCTCCTGGCGCTAACAACTCCCGCACATGCGTCAGCGTCTGTTGCAGATCTGCCGTTGCGTGCAGCACATTCGCCGCCACAACCACATCATAAGTCGCCGCAAAGCCTTGAGATTGAGGGGCGCGCTCAATATCTAAAAGTGTATATTCAACAAAAGGAAAGTCCTGAAAACGCGCTTGAGCTGCAGCAGTAAAGCGCGGTGAAATATCCGTAAAGACATACTCAATCAGCCCTGACTCGGATTTTAGCTCCGCCAAAAGCGGCAACAATTCAGCTGTGGTTCCCCCTGTTCCGGCACCGATTTCTAGAATTTTGAGGGGACGATCCGAAGGGGATTTTTGAAGGGTCGCGATGACTGCCGCCTGCACAAGCTGGTTTAAAGGACGAGCCCCGACCGAAGTTTGATAAAGCTGAGTGAGTTCAGTTAAATCGCCCTCTGGAAATAGGACATTAATCGGGTCGGCTTTACCGGTTAAAACCGCGGCTAAATTTTCACCACAACGAGAAATGAGGGACATCTCGGCTGATAACAGCGGGTTCGCTCGGAGTGAATTGGCCAATGAAGCTGCTAATTGCTGGTGAGAACTCTCCAGTTTGGTCCAACGTCCGTCCCGCTGAGCGATGAAACCAGCATTCTCTAAACAGGTCAAACAGCGCTCAAAGAGTTGTTGATGCTGCGGCAAAATCCCGAATTGCTCAACCAACTCAACAGTGGTGACAGCACTTTCAAACTCCGTCTTCCAGCCCAAAGATTCCAGGCTGTCATTCATGTACGCGATCGCAAGCGTATTTAAAGAATGTTGTAGACTTTTGTACTCTAAGAAATCGGTTTGGGTGAAGACCTGGCTAATTTTTGCCGCTAGGTGAGTAGCCAGCTCAGCCGGATTCAATAAGAAACCACCCGGTGCGACCGGGGTCGCTTGAGGCTCCCAAACCAAATGATGTTGCCAATGAAGCGCTGGCTCTTCGCTAGGTTGTAACGGGACAGGACTGAGGGTTAGACCCTTCAATTCAAGCCAGGTCTCTCCAGCATTATCCAGCCACTGAATATCAATGACGGGTCGGGCGGTCTCTATTCGCCGTTTAGCATAAATCCAAAAGATCTTTGGGGGGGCTGATTTTTGAAAATTAAGTTCTTCGATATCTGTAGGTAGATAGGTCGTTTGTTCAGCTAATAGCGTGCTGCCTGCAACCTGAAGCCCGGCATCAATTAACACCGGATGAAGTTGAAAGTCCTTTTTCCCGGAGCTATCCGCAAAGACGATTCGAGCGAGCGAGGCCTGCTTACTAAGCCAACATTGCTGGACGGCACGGAATGAGCTGCCATAGTCAATCCCCCGCTCCCGGTAGCGCTGATAAAACGCTGCTGTTGGCAAGGAGTCGGACGCAGTCTGTTGTAGGTGTGGGATATTGATTCTCTGAGCGGAGCTGACCCCTACACCTTGCTGAAGGGTGCCCTGTCCATGACAAATCCAATCCTGTTCGTCCCGACTATGAATTTCAAACTGATACGTATCCGGCGTTTGCTGGGTCAATAGAGTTTGCACTGCGATCGCAGACTCTTCTTCCAGCGTTAATCCTTTGACGAGAGAAATTCCTCTAAGGCGCAACGTTTTAGCTCCCCACAAATCGCAACCGGCTGCCAGTACCATTTCTAAATAAGCAGCTGCCGGTAACAGTGGGCTTCCTCCAAATTGGTGATCCGCCCAGTTCAGGGGAGTTTGTGATCGCAAAACGGTCTCATAGGCTTGAACCTGCTGCCCTGCAATGGCTAAGCGCTGCCCGAGGAGAGGGTAAGTTTTGCCATCAATCTCTGCGACAGAAGCCTGGCGACGATGAGGCTCAATCCAGTAGCGTTGTCGGACAAAAGGCGTTGGGGGAATCGAGACACGTGCTCGGATCTGGTTGCGATGAAACCCATGCCAGTTCACTTCACAGCCTGCTGCATAGAGTTTTCCAAGTGCAGAGACCATCGTTTCCGAATTGCTAGGGACAATGCCATCATCTCCGGCTCGATTCGTAAGGCTTTGCAGCCATAAAACATCAGTCCGATTGGTATTAAGCTGGGCGATCGCGCTCAAGGTAGCCTGCGGTCCAATTTCCAGCACACAAGAATTTTTACTGTCGGTCAACACCGTCTCAATAGCCGTCGCAAAGCGAACAGGCTGCTGAATTTGGCGCACCCAGTAGTTTGGATCCGTTATCTCCTCATTGATCAGCTCCCCGGTAACACTGGAAACGATATCGATCTGAGGTTCAAAGAATGCGACCTTTTCTGCCGCCGCTCGAAATTCTATCAGCATCGGCTCCATTAAAGCCGAATGAAAAGCATGGGAAACCGCTAACCGCTTCACTTTACGCCCCAGACTCCGCAGATGGGCTTCAGCCTGCGCTAACTTACCAACAGTCCCAGAAATCACCACGCTATGGGGCCCATTAATTGCTGCAACCGCAAGTTCGGCAGCAGAAAATTTCAACTCAGACAAAATCAGCTCAATTTCCGACTGACTCGCCAGTACTGCTGTCATGCCGCCACCTATCGGCAACTGCTGCATCAACTTGGCGCGCTTTGCCAGCAACGTCAAACCCGCTTCTAAACTAAAGACTCCCGCAATACAAGCAGCCGCATATTCACCAATGCTGTGACCTAAGACAACATCAGGCTCAATTCCCCAGGCTTGCCATAGCCGGGCCAGCCCATATTCCACTGCAAACAGAGCGGGTTGCGTATACAGGGTTTGGTTTAACGCTTGTGCTGAGCCGTCTGCCGGAAAAAGCGCGGCGAAAAGATCAATTCCCTGCGATCGCAAAATCTCAGCACAGGCATCCAGAGCGCTCCGGAAAACCGGCTGGGTCTCGTATAGCTGTTGACCCATCCCCGCGTACTGAGCACCCTGTCCGGAAAATAAAAAGATCCGTTGCCCAACTAAACCCTCAGAACTCTCCAACCCAGCAGACAACTGTTCTTGAATATCTGATACTTCAGACCCCGACAGCGCTAAACGGTATCGGTAGTGAGACCGACCCAACTGCGCGGCATAACAAATTTCAGATAAATCCAGAGATGTGTCCTGCAACCAAGCTTGATATTGCTGCACGAGCAGACTCAATCCGTCCTTACTCGGTGCGGACAGTGGTAACAGCAAGAATTGGTTAGATGGAGCCTCTTTCGCCTCTTCTACATCATCTGGCGCTTCTTCAATAACTACATGGGCATTCGTCCCACTCATCCCAAAACTACTTAACCCAGCCCGACGCGGACCCCATAGCCTCGGCCAATTGGTTAACTCGACCGGGACCTCGACATTTAATCGAGACCAGGGAATATGAGGATTTGGTGTTTGAAAATGTAGGTGGGGCGGAATTTTTTGCTGCTGAACAGCCAAAACCGTTTTGATCAGTCCAGCAACTCCAGCGGCACTTTCCAAATGACCAAAATTGGTCTTAACCGACCCCACCCACAATGGCTGCGATCGCGGTTGCATCACTTCATCTAACGCAATTAGCTCAATGGGATCTCCTAAAGATGTTCCAGTCCCGTGAGCCTCAACATATTGAACACTATCCGGCGAGACAGATGCATTTCTCAGCGCCGCCTGAATGACTGCTTTCTGCGCAGATCCATTAGGCGCTGTCAGTCCATTGCTCACTCCATCATGGTTTACTGCAGAACCTTTAATGACGCCCCAAATCCGATCCTTATTTATGATCGCATCCGATAGTCGCTTGAGCACCACAATGCCGCAGCCTTCACCTCGCCCATACCCATCGGCCGACGCATCAAACGTCTTGCAGCGGCCATCTGGAGCTAGCGCCTGGAGCTTGCAAAATCCAATACTTACTTCTGGCGACAGCATTAAATTAACGCCACCAGCCAGCGCTAAATTAGACTCGCCGGATAGTGTTCAATATGTTGA
>JBCDHF010000003.1:0-32897 GCA_038750375.1 Cyanobacteria bacterium P01_H01_bin.15 | reverse complement strand
TTCAATACGAAAACCTCTAATTTTAACTTGAGAATCTTGCCGTCCAACAAACTCTAAATTGCCGTCTGCGTGATATCGGACTAAATCACCCGTACGATAGAGCCGCTCAACATTTCCTTTTTCCCACTCATGGAGGATAAACTTTTCTGCGGAGGCTTGTGGACGGAATAAATAACCATTTGCGAGCCCATCTCCAGCTACATATAGTTCGCCAGGAACCCCAATAGGGACTAACTCACGATTTTTATCAAGCACATAGCAACGACTATTGCTAATTGGTTTGCCGATCAAGACAGTCGTTGCATTTTCAGCTATCTCAGCAACAACATAAGCAGAGCTGATGGCAGTATTCTCCGTAGGTCCGTAACCATTCACTAAGCTTTGGGGTGCACCATGTTTCAGAATTCGTTTGATCCAGTGGGGAGACGCCGCTTCACCACCGAATACTAAGCACTTTAAAGTAGAAAAGATTGTTGAATCAGTTTCTGCTATTTTGTGCAATACGGCAGTTGGGACAACCAATACATTAATATGTTCTCTTTGAATCGTGTGGGCTAATGCCCAGGGGTCGAGCAGGGTCTCTTTCGGAATACCAATAATGGATCCTCCGTTTAATAAAGCACCCCAAATTTCTAAGGTTGCCATATCAAAAGCTAGCGTTGCCGCTTGTCCGACGCGATCGCCTCGCCGAATATCAATATAATTTGTATTGCGAACGAGACGGATAACCCCACGATGAGGGACAAGGACGCCTTTGGGGACACCGGTAGAGCCAGACGTATAGTTAATATATGCTCCTTGGTGAGATTTTACAGCAAGGCTAAGACTCTCTTGTGACTCGGAATACACAACACGATCAATCTTCACAATCGAAGTAATACTGGTGTTGATAGAAAGCTTATCAATCGCATACTGAGTTTGGGAATTAGATAGAATGATCGATATTTGAGCATCATCAACCATGAACTGCAAGCGCTCAGTAGGATAGTGAGGATCTAGTGGGACATAAAGACAACCAACTTTAAGTACACCTAAAATCGCTACGATGGCACTGTTTGAGCGCTCCAGGCAAATCCCAATTCGTGAGTTTGCTTGTGCATGTATCGATTGTAAATATTGAGCTAGTTGATTGGCTTCCTGATTAAGTTCACAGTAGGACAGCGATTGTTTGTCGTAGCTTACCGCGATCACATCAGGCGTTTTTGAAACTTGCTCCCCAAAAAGTTCATGAATACATTTATCCTTAGGATAGTCCGTAGCAGTATTGTTCCACTCGATCAATAATTGATGTCGTTCTGCATTCGTCAGCAATGGCAACAGGGAAATCGACATGGCTGGATTTTTTAAAATTCCAGCCAGTAAAACTGTAAAATGTTTGCACATTCGTTCAATGGTGTCGCGATTGAACAAGTCTGTATTATATTCCCAGTAACCCGTTAGCTCCTCATCATCTTCCCGGAGATTAACTTCAAGATCAAACTTTGCTGTATTTGGGTTTAAGGAAAGCTGTTGCCAACGTGTGTCGCTGGTAAAATTATTAGGCCGCAGCGCGAAAACCACTTGAAACAAGGGTGAAAAACTAGTATTTCGCGTAGGTTGAAGTTTTTGTACTAGTCGATCAAATGGAATATCCTGATGATTATAGGCGGCTAGTGCTGTTTCTTTTATTTGTTGTACTAGGTCATTAAACGCCATCTCATCAGATAATGTCTCTCGCAATATCAAGGTATTAGCAAAATAACCAATTATTCCCTCAATCTCGGGTCTTATTCGACTGGCAATAGGCGTACCAACGGCAATATCCTCTTGTCCAGAATATCGAAATAACAATATCTGGAAGGCTGCCATCAATGTCATAAATAATGTGCAGTCTTGTTTTTGACTGAGCTCTCGCAAATTCTCTGTAGTTGACTTACCTAGAGTCCAAAAAACGCGATCGCCTTTGTCAGTTTGAATAGCCGGACGCGGACGATCTGTGGGCAGCTCAAGTAAGGGCGACATGCCTGCTAATTTCTGACTCCAATAGTCAAGTTGAGTTTGAGCACGTTCGGTCGTTAACCATTGCCGCTCCCAGTGGGCGAAGTCTGCATACTGTATCGATAATTCCGGTAAAGGAGATGGTTTGCCTTGAGAAAATGCGTCATATAGGCTCTCTAACTCTTGTTTAAATACCCCCTCGGACCAGCCATCGAAAATAATGTGATGAAGGGTTAGTAGCAAAACGTATTGATGATCATCAAGAGTTAAAATTTTTCCTCGAATTAGAGCATCTTGCGTGATGTCAAAGGGATTTTTTGCTTCTTGACTAGCTAACTGTTGAACACGAGACTGCTGCTCGGCTCGGTCTAGATTTTCAAGACTAATTGGCTCTAAGGTCAACTTGAAATCATCAATAATTTTTACAGTGGGTTCCCCATTGACTTCAGGGAAGCGCGATCGCAAAATCTCGTGACGACGAACAATTTCGTTCAGGACGCGCTCCAAAACTTTAATTTTGAGGTCGCCCTGGAATGACAAAAAGCAAGGAAAATTATAGGCTTCACTATCAGGATCTAGTCGATATAACAACCACATTCTTTGTTGGGCAAAGGAAAGGATGGTCTTTTGTCCAGCGGGTCTTGGCGAAATGTGACTCTGCTTCTGTCGCAGTTTTTTTGCCAGCAGTTGACGTTGTTCTGGGCTGAGTTGAGAAAGGCGATCGTTTAGAGAAGCCATGATTAATCGCGTGATCGTGAATGCGTGATCTTTTCTAGAGACTCTTGAAGGACTGGGTTACAATCGGACCAGCCTCGCTCCCCCAACTTACCATCTGCCCAAGAAAGTCGTTCCATTTCTGTCGCAATAGCATCTTGGACCGCGAACAAACATGGGGTGCTGTAGTTCACGAGGGAGACCCCGATATTACTAAGCTCTGTCAGGTTGCAGGTAGGCGATTTCCCGCCCGCGATTTGATTAAAAACGATGGGAACTGAGACTTCGCTCTACAAGGTTTTAAGAATAGCTAAATCAGTAATGCCATCAGCCAGCACTGCATCTGCTCCAGCATTCGCATAACGCTTGCTCCGCTCAATAATTTCCGTTGGATCTGTGGCATTAGTACGAGCCAGGACGAAGAGACGCTCCCTAGCTGCTAGGACCTCAGCAAGTTTTTCCAAGTAGCTATCACTATCGAGTAACTGCTTACCATCGGCATGGCAGCATCGCCAGGGGGGGGGTGATCTTCGAGAATTCCACCCGCAGCGCAAAGTTGTTCTAGTCGGCGAACAACATGGCAAGCTGTCTGCACATCAACATATTCATCATCAATATCAACCAATAAGAGAGAGGTGCTCTGGGAGAATTGTTCAGAGCTGCTTTACGAAGTTCACCATATCTACCCAGGCAATAAACCCAATATCAGGTAAGCTATAGTAGCTAACCCCGAAGCCATCACCGCTAACAAATAGGTTCTGATAGTATCTCCCGGCGATCGCCGCAGAAAAGGCATCATAAACGCCCATAAACGGAATGGTTTCCGCTGAACCCAGAAGTGAGCGAAGCCGATCGCCGGAGTGCTTAAGCATAGCCTCTGATTGAGATTTAGTTTTCGTCACTATTGTCGGACATCCTGTCCTAAAGTCAGTGCAGAACAAGTAAAATTACGGCGTTGATTCTGATCAAAAAAGCGCTTTTAATGCCTAGTGGCAGCCACGGTGAATTTGATAGGCGGATTTAATTCCCTAAACTTATTCATCAAGCAAATCACCTAAATAAACAAAGTGTCACAATTAAAGAGGTTATCCACTAGCGAACCTCCCTCGATCGCACAATGTCTCAACTTGAATATTGACCACCCCCTAGTCATCGCAGAAAGGAATCAAATATATCTATTTGCTTGATTGATTTTGATGAATAATATCAAGATAGCGAGCTAACTGCGTTGCTAACTTGGTCGAGGTCACAATAGTATGGTGACCTCCATGAATTGGAATGACTTTCAGTTCTTTCTGAACAAATGGTTCCCAACCCATTGTAAAACTGGTCTTTAAGCTCGGGATCCGCTCTGTTGCTCGAAATACCAGGACTGGACAGGATAAGGGTCCCGGTTGATACCTTTTTAATAAGTTATACTTCGTTTGTAAAACCTCTAAAGTCCTATCATCAAGGAAGTCACGGATATCATCTAGATAATGCTGTCCTCCATAAATCGGTTTGACCAAATACTTCGATTCGGTCAGGGTCACTAGTCTCGCTCCCCAATAGTCCAACCACTTTTGCCAATTTCCTCCATGAGCACTTTTTAGACTTTCTACGATGTCTTGGACTTGCTGTTGTAACTTGTGTTGTTGAACTTGATCTTTTGTTTGGACAGAGGATGAGGTGGGTTTTCTAGATTCTAAATTGAGTTTTTTTGAATGAAGTCGCTTTTTGACATCATCTCTACAAATACGCCAGAAGTGACGCACTCGTTCATATATCACCCAAGAAGCCACCGCAATAAAGCGAGGAAAACCTGTTAAGCGTTTCGTCGTGCCAGGAGCTGCACAATCCAGGAGAATAATGGTTGCTAAAGGTTCTCCCTGGCGTTGTAATTCTTCAGCAACAGCCCAAGCGAGGAGTCCACCAAAAGAAAGTCCGATTAAATGATAGGGTCCATTGGGTTGCACCTGGCGCATGGCGCGAATAAATTCGCTGACCGTATTTTTGATTGAACTGCCCTGAGCATCGTCATTGGCAGAAGCCTGGAATTCCAGACCATACATAGGTTGATCGGGCCCGAGATTATTTGCTAAACGCTCATATACGAGCATATGTCCCCCCGCAGGCGGTAGGAAAAATAAAGGCGGGCGCTCGCCCATAGTCTGCATCTGAATCAAGCAAGAATGTTCTTCAAAGCGGCGCTCGCGGATGTAAGTCGCCAGTTCTGCGATATTACGAGCCTGAAATAGGGTTGCGAGGGGTAACTTTTCATTACAGGTTTTCTCAATCTCTGAGAAGAGTTTTACCGCTAATAGTGAGTGTCCTCCCAGCTCGAAAAAGTCATCTTGGATGCCGATTGATTGGAGCCCCAAAATGCGTTGCCAAATGTCGACGAGCTGTCGTTCTAACGGGTCCCGTGGGGCGACAGCAATATCATCTGTTTGAAATTCTTGTGTGGGAAGAGCTTTGCGATCTATTTTGCCGCTGGGTGTTACTGGAAATTTGTCTAGACAAACAATGGCAACTGGAATCATGTAGTCTGGCAGCTTATCTGACAAATAGGCTTTTAACATCCTTATATCGATTGTTTCCCTTTGTTTGGGTATGCCATAAGCGATTAAGCGCTTATCCCCTGTTTGATCCTCTCGAACCACCGCAATGGCTGTCTTGATCTCGGGCATGGCATTTAACTGCGCTTCAACTTCACCAAGTTCAATGCGGAATCCTCGTATTTTGACTTGGCGATCGGACCGACCAAGGTAGTCGATTGCACCATCGGTTCGGTACCGTCCTAAATCTCCCGTTTTGTACAGACGCCCTGGCCCAAATGGGTTATCAATGAACTTAGCTTCAGTTTGCTCCGGTAGGTTGTGATAGCCTCGTGCGATCGCAGTTCCACCAATATATATTTCACCAGGAATGCCAATCGGAACAATTTGATGCATGCCATCCAGCAAGTAAACAAGGGCATTGGCGATAGGCTGGCCAATGGGCGGAAATGTTGCCCAAGTGTCTGGTGCTCCAGTTAACGAAAAAGCGATGGCTACATGCGTTTCTGAAGGGCCATACTGATTTTGCAAACGACAGCTAGACCCTTTCTCGAAAAATTTTGCGATCGCAGGACTAATCTTAAGCGCTTCACCCGCCGTGATCACTTCCTGCAAAGAGCCAGGAAAATCGCGATTTTGACCAATTTCAGCAAGTCCTTGAAGTGCGACAAAGGGCAAAAAGAGTCGATTAATTTTCTGATGGGTCAAATAATCAAAGAAAGCGCCAAAATCTTGACGGGTTTCTTCTGTAATTAAGACGAGAGTTCCGCCGGATGCCCAAGTAGAGAATATTTCTTGACAGGACACATCAAAACTAATGGGCGAAAATTGGAGAGTTCGTTGTTGGGATTCTGACTGATCACATTGCCATTGAATGAGATTGACTAAAGTCTTATGAGTCATTGCAACGCCTTTGGGTTTCCCCGTTGAACCAGACGTATAGATAAGATAAGCTAAGTTATCTGGACTTGCCTGTGCGCTTTGGGTGTGAGCGATGGGAGCAGTAAGCGGTTGATCAATACAGATCGTTGTGATTGAGGCGGGTAGCCGACCAGACAGTGAGCGGGTTGTCAGAACCTGACTCGCCTCGGAATTGGACAACATATATTCAATTCTAGCGGCCGGATAGTTTAAATCTAATGGCACATACGCCGCCCCCGCTTTTAGGATCGCAAGAACGGCAATTATCATTGACAGGGATCGATCCAGAAACAGACCAACCGTTGACTCGACCGCAATTCCTTTTGAGCCCAGATAAGCAGCCAATTGTTCAGCCTGCTGATCCAGCTCCTGATAGGTTATGGATTGGTTGTGATCCTCGATCGCGATCGTATTTGGTGTCTTTCTGGCTTGCTCTTCAAACAGCTCATGGAGGCACTTATCCCGTGGATAATCTGTTGCTGTATTGTTCAATTCAACCAGCAAGTGAGAACGTTCTGGGTCAGTCAAGATGGGTAAACAAGCGATCTCTCTAGCTGGGTTAGCAATAACGCCGTCGAGCAACACTGAAAAATGCTGAGCCATACGTTCGATAGTTGCCATATCAAACAGGTCAGTATTATATTCCCAAGTTAAGTTAAGCCCTGATGCAGCTTCTCGCACGAAAAGTCCTAAGTCGAACTTAGCGGTTTCAGTTGAGACTGATATTCGTTGCCAGGTAATATCGCCTAGCGTCTCAGTGACGGGCGGCAAATTTTGCAGCGCGAACATCACCTGGAAAACAGGCGAGTAGCTCAAATTCCTCTGTGGTTGAAGGATTTCTACGACTTGCTCAAACGGAAAATCTTGGTAAGCGTATGCGTTGAGGGTAGTTTCCTTAACTTTGAACAAAAGGTCTTCAAAGGATTGGGCTGACTCGAATTGGCTTCTGAGCACAAGAGTATTGGCAAAGAAACCGATTAACGATTCAATCTCTGTCCGATTACGGTTAGCGATCGGGGTTCCAACAACAATGTCCGGCTGTCCGGAATAGCGAAATAACAGAGTCTGAAATGCGGCTAACAGCACCATAAATAGAGTCATTCCCCGCTGTTGACCAAGCTTCGTGAGTTTTGACGCTTGTTCGGCACTTAGGACTGAACGCAAATGCTGTCCACGATAGGAAAGAATTGCAGGGCGCGGGCGGTCCAGGGGCAGTTCTATGAGAGGAGGCGTTCCTGTTAGTTGCAACCGCCAATAATCAGTATGGGGTTTTAAGTAATCTGTTTCAAATTGCTGCCGTTGCCAAATGCTATAGTCGGCATATTGAATTGGTAGCGGGGGTAGAGACGGTTCTTGATTCTGAACATATGCTTCATAAAGCGCTGATAACTCGGTGCGTAAAATTCCAGTAGACCAGCCATCGGAAACGATGTGATGGGTCACAATTACCAACGTTGATTTTTCTGTATCCTTTTGGAGTAGGGCGGCTCGAATTAGCCAATCCTGATTAAGAGCAAAGGGGCTCATCAGCTCTGCTTTCAGGGCTTGATGAACGTGAGCTTCTCTGTCTTCTGACGGAATGTGGCTAAAATCGAGGGTGTTAAACTTCCAAGTGCTCTCGTCGCGAAAAGCTAGGCAAGGGATTCCGTCATCTGCGGTGATTTGAGCGCGCAGAATTTTATGCCGTTGGATAATGATGCGCAAACTTTGTTCCAGAAAAGTTGGATTGACCGCGCCTTCAAATTCCAGGATCAAAGAAAGATTGTAAAGGGGACTTTGACCTTCTAATTCATCAATGAACCATAGCCGCTGTTGAGCCAGAGATAAAGGAAGGGGGGCTTCCGGATCTCTGGATTGAGTGGAGATTTGATTTTTTCTCTGCTCTAGTTTTTTAGCGAGTAATTGATGCTGTTTTGGACTTAATTGAGAGAGGCGTTTTTTAACGGGAGAAGAAGTTGATCTGGAGTGAATGTACTTGGCAAGATTTCTTATAGTTAAACAAGCGAATAGCTCACGAATAGGAATCTCACAATCTAGCTGCTGCCGAATTCGTGAGATCAGTTTCACGGCAAGTAAAGAATGGCCTCCTAGCTCAAAGAAATCAGCTGTTGCGCTAACCTGCTCTGTATTCAGAACCTCTTCCCAAATCCTGCTGAGAGTTTTTTCTGTAGGAGTCTCTGGCGTAATAAATTCAGAGATATCGATGACTGGTTCTGGTGCAGGAAGAGCTTGATGATCCACTTTCCCATTGGGAGTGAGGGGAAGCACGGGTAGCATTACAAATGCACTGGGCATCATATATTGAGGAAGATGTAATCTGAGCCGTTCTCGAAGTTTGTACGTCTCAATTGTTTTGCCGGGTGCAGGAACCACGTATGCCACAATTTTTTTGTCATCTGGCGTGTCTTCCCGAACCATTACAAACTGATTTTTGATCTCCTCTATTGCTTCTAAAAGACTGCTAATTTCTCCTAATTCAACCCGAACGCCTCTGATTTTGATTTGATTATCTAAGCGACCCAAGATCTCTAGTTGCCCGTCAGGGCGATATCGTCCGCTATCGCCAGTGAAGTACAACAGATCGTTCTCATCCTCACGAGCTGAATTAGGGACAAATCGACGTGTATTTTCTTCTGGATTTTTGAGATACCCAGCTGTTCGGTATGGTGTTCGGATCACAATTTCGCCCGGTTCCCCTACGCCGCATAGACGCTGATGATCTGCTAAAACTAACGCCTGGCTCCCGGGTAGGGAGGTCCCAACTGGCTGTACGCCTGTAGGCGGCGTTTTCGGGATTTCAAAATAACATTTAGCAAGCGTCGTTTCAGTTGGACCGTAAAGATTGATGATTCGACAACTGTTTGATAAGCAATGACGCCATTGAAGTACTAATTTATCGAATAATGGTTCTCCGGCAAAGAATAAACAGCGCAAGTTAGATAGAGAATTTTGCTCTGGAAGATCGTTGATCCAGACTTGGGCTAGAGAAGGGACAATGTGAAGGATCGAAATTTGCTGCTGATCTAACCACGGCAAAATCGATACTGGAGACAAATCCGCTGAAGCAGGGGGAAGACACAGCCTTGCCCCGCTGCTCAAAGGCAGAAATATTTCCCGCAGAACCACATCAAACGAGAGCCCTGTTAATTGGGCAACCCGATCGCCCGGCTGGACTGAAAAAGTATGGCGTTGCCAGTATAAGAAATGGGCTAGACCTTGATGCGTTCCTAAAATTCCTTTGGGAGTGCCCGTGGTCCCAGAGGTAAAAAAGATATACGCTGAACGCTGCAGTTCGGGTAATGAAAGCGAAGCATCAGTATCAGTCAGTAATTTGTCATCTTTAATGTCCCCCGTTAGGGCGCTGAGATGAAGTAATTCTGATTGCTTTTCTAGCCAGTTATCCTCAGGAAGCAAATTGCCAACGTACAAAATATACTTCGCTTCACTTAGCGCGAGCATTCTCTCTTTGCGTTTCTGAGGTAAGGTCGGATCGAGAGTAAGTAGGACGCCACCACTGAATAAAATGCCCCACATTGCAACAATCAGACCAAAACTACGATCGCCGGAAACTGCCACCGTATCTCCCGGCTTCATTCCATTGACAATTAGCGTTTGCGCACATTGATAGGATTTTTCTCGCAGCTCCCGATAAGACCACTTCTGCTCTCCTTGACTAATCGCAACGGAATCGGGATGACGATCTGCCCAGGTTGTAAGCAGCTTAGTTACGGGCTCAAAAGGCTCCTCAACTAGCGCGAGTTTAGGATCTGGCAGAATCGACTGTGCTATCAGCCCGGGTGTGGCTAGTGAGTAGTTTGCGATCGCAGTTTCTGGCTGCTCGATGACTTGCATCAGCAATTGTTTATATTGCCCGAGCAATATTTCGATGCGCTCTTTGCTAAATAGGTTAGCACTGTAGGCGAAATCAATTTGATAGTTTGTTTGGGGCTGTCTTATATAAACGCCTAAGTCAAATTTAGAATTGGGAGGTCTAAACGGGAGTGATTTTACTTCAAGATCCTTGATCGAAGGCCTTTCTTCGGCGAGGCTTACCATGTTGAACCAAATTTGACAGAGGGGCTTGCGATTTAGAATTCGCTCTGGATTTAATTCCTCAATCACCTTTTCAAAGGGAACATCTTGATTTTCCTGGGCAGTCAAAGTAGTTTCGCGAACTTGAGCAAGCAGTTGAGTAAACGTTTGTGTTGATGCTAGGTCACTACGCAATACAAGAGTATTAACAAAGAAGCCCAGTAATGGTTCTACTTCCAAGCGCGTTCTCCCAGCTACCGGTATCCCCACAAAAATATCGGTCTGACCCGATAACCGTGCCAATAAAATCTTGAAGGCGGCAAGCAACGTCATGAAGACAGTACATCCTTGCTCTTTACTAAAAGATTGAAGCCGCTTTGTCTCCTCTGCCTCCAGCGTCCAGAATAAATGTTTCTCTCTATCCGATTTTGTCGCTGTCTGTGCTCGATCGTTAGGCAGTTCCAATACTGCGGGGATATTTGCTAGTTTCTGACGCCAGTATCCTAACTGGGTCTGAACTCTCTGGTTCGTCAACCATTGCTGCTGCCAGTAGGCAAAGTCTGCGTATTGAATAGGTAAATCCGCAAGCGGCGATGGGTTGTTCTCGGCAAAGGCTGTATATAGAGCTTGTAATTCGCGATTAAAAATCCCTCTAGACCATGCATCAAAGACAATATGATGTAACGTCAGCAGTAAGATATGGTTCTGTGGGCCACGATAAAGTAGCTTGGCACGGATTAAGGGTCCTTGTGTAATATCAAATGGAGCTTGGGCTTCTTGATGGGCCAGCTGCTGAAATCTTTGTTGTTGTTCAGCCTCGGCTAGCTGGCTTAGATCCATGCGTTGGAGCGTGAGTATGAGTTCAGTGGCTATTTCAACAGTGGGTTGACCCTCAACTTCCGGAAAACATGATCGCAAAACCTCATGACGACGGATAATCTCGTTCAGGGCGCGTTCCAAAATGTCGATTTTGAGGTCGCCCTGGAATGACAAAAAGCAAGGGAAATTGTAGGCAGCACTGTCAGGCTCTAATCGATTGAGTAGCCACAGACGTTGCTGGGCTAACGATAGAGAGGCGCTTTGTTCAGCAGGGCGTGGCGCAATCTGACTCTGTTTCTGCCGCAATTTTTGGGTCAGCAGTTGGCGCTGAGCTGGGCTGAGTTTAGAGAGGCGATCGTTTATAGATGTCATAACTTGGAGGATTGGGTATAAATTTTAGTAAATCTTTCTCTAGAAACGGCTTAACTTGGTGAGCAAAATTCTGCGATTGCGTAGTCAGGGTTCGCGACGATCGCCGCTAGTATAGTTTGCCAATAATCGATGATTCGTTGAATTGTTTCTGGTTCAAACAGATCTCGATTTGCTTCAAACACGGCCGATAGCTCTCCTTGATTCTCTTTAAGCAAAATAGTCCAGTCGAACCGGGCTGCTTCAATATCGGTGCGAAATTCATAGCCAACAATTGACGTTCGAGACATGGGCGGTTTATCTGTCGACCGATAACCGGATAGCTTTACGCTGTCTAACTCTAAATCAGGGGAAGGAACATTTTGCATCGTCATCATCACAGAGAAAACAGGGGGTCGGATGCGATCGTGCTTTACTTCTAGCAATCTGAGAACCTTGGCAAAGGGATAGGCGTGAGTATAGGCGTCTAGAGTTGTTTGGCGTATCCGGGTCAACAGCTCAATAAATGATGGATTGTTAGATAAATCGGTGCGTAATGGCAAATAATCAACAAAAAAGCCAATGGTCCCCTCAATTTCAGGACGGCTGCGGTTGGCAATAGGCGAGCCAATGATAATATCAGTCTGTTGGGTGTAGCAATGTAACAAGACTTTTAGACTTGCCAATAAAACCATAAATAAAGACGTTCCAGTTTCATTAGCGAGTTGTTTAAGACTGTTGAATAATGCGGACTCAAAAACAAATGTCGTTAAGCGACCACTGTAAGTTTGCTCGTTTTTTCTAGGGCGATCACAAGGCAGTTCTAGAATGGGCAATTCGCCTGCTAATTTTTCCTGCCAATAGCGACGTGCTTGCTCCTGTGATTCTTTCTTTAACCCAGTTTGCAGCCAGAGACCATAATCTGCATATTGCAGTTTAGGTAGAGACAAAGGTGAAGTTTGGCCGTTGCAGTAGGCCTGATATAAGGTAGAGAGCTCTTTAGATAAAACACCCAGGGACCAGCCATCGCAAATGATATGATGCAAGGAGAACGACAGTCCGAACCGGTCATTATCGAGTTGAATAATGGTGACGCGAATGAGCAAATCCTGAGCTAGATTAAATGGCTTCTGACCAAGTTCTCGAAATTGTTTTTGTAATGCATATTCCTTTTGAGCTAGATCGACTGAACGCAAATCAACGACTGGCACCTTGAAACGATCGCTGTTGTTGTCGATAATTTGATAAGGAACGCGGTCAATACTCTGAAAATTCGTCCTTAAAGCTTCGTGGCGTTGAACTATCGTATGTAATGCCTGTTGAAACGCCGGAATATTTAAAGGACCGTATAGACGAACTGAACGCACTACGTTATAGACTGCATTAGATCCCAGACTTTGATCTAAAAACCACAGCAGGGATTGATTAGGGGTGGCCTTCCAAGCATCGAAACCATTAAGTGAACGTTTTAAGTCATCGGGAAAGTCGGTGACTTGCGACCGAGGCTGAATCTCGGACGGTTTAGCCTTCAGCCGCGATCGCAATTTTGCTAACTGTACTGGCGAGAGATTGGCGAGTTTACGAGAGAGTGGCGAATCAGACATGATAATTGCTGCTGCACATATGCGTAGCCAAACCAAGTTAATGGCGAGGGTTGGGTGCAGTGGGGTCAATTTGCACGTTAATGCAAGCCGGGACATTTGCCGCAATTGCGTCTGTTATGGCGGCGGTTAATTCTGAGGCCGTTTGCACAGTTGCACCGAATCCGCCAAATGCCGTGGCGAGCACTTCATACTGGGCGTTGGGGACAAACATCGTGACTCGTTCGGGATAATCAATGCCATAGTTCTGATGTTGATAGAGAGATCCACAAAAGCCTTGATTATTGGCAACCAGTATTACGATGGGAACCTGGTATCTGACTGCTGTTTCCAGTTCCAACGCCGTCATTCCAAAGGATAAATCTCCGCTAACAGCAATTACAAGCCGATCAGGATTGGCGATTTTCGCCCCAATGGCAAAGGGTAGCCCTACTCCCACACACCCATTACTTCCATTCGTAAAGCGACTCGCTGGACGGTAACAGGGCACTAGTCTGAGTCCGGCTTCCAAGGTGAAGTTGCCCTCTAAGACCGTAATTGCGTCCCGGGGCAGCAAAGGCAGAATGGCATCATACATGGTCTGCAAATTCAGGGGCAATTGAGTCGGGTCAATACGCGATCGCCAATATTGCTGTTTTTCTTGAGACGCAGTAGCGAGCTGCGCTCGCCAGGCTGCGGTTCCAGACTTTGACTGCCAACTAGTGGAACCCAATTTCATTAGTAAGGCTTGTAAAATCGCTTGCGCATCGCCCACAATTCCCACAGCGGGTTTTACATTCAAACCCAATTCTGGCTCGTGAACATCAATTTGAATTAATTGGGCATTCTCAGCCAACTCTGCCCCAAAGCGAAAAGTCCAGTTCCAACGGGCTCCCACACTTAAAACGACGTCCGCCGTTGATAGAGCCAAAGAACCCGCTGGGGTAACATTCGCTGAATCATCATCAGGCAAATAGCCCTGTCCCATCGGTGAGGCAACAAACGGTATTCCTAAACCGGTTAGCTGAGCAAGTTCGACATAAGGCTCTGACCAGCGCACGCCTTTACCAAAGACTAATAAGGGGCGCTCGGCTTGTTGTAGTAAGGCTGCAGCCTGGGCAATCGCAGTTGGCTCGAATGAGGGGAAGGACGGACGGGGTGGAGAAAGGTCGGCAGTTAAGCTTGCGGTTTGGGTTAGTACTGATTGATCCAGCTCAATATACACGGGTCCGGGGCGATCGCTGATGGCGAGATCAGCGGCTCTGCTCAGCGTTGAAATAATCTCCTGAGCAGAGCAGAGATGAAAGACGGCTTTTGTGATTGGCGTGAATATCGGTTGAGTATCAAGGGCTTGAAACATGCCAGGCGGTCCATCGCCTCGACCACCACCGATCACTAAAAGTGGCCAAGCATTATCCCAAGCAACGAGGACTCCCGTGGTTGTGTTGGTAATCGCGGGTCCCGAAGACACAATTACGGCTGCGACTAACTTACCAGCAGCGTAATTATGGCTCGCAGCCATTAGTGTGGCTCCCTGTTGGTGACGACCACAAACTACGCGAATACCAGCTCGGGCACATTGACCCAGTAACTGATGAACCGGCACTCCCGAAATGCCATAGACATGGGTAATACCTAGAGCACTAAGCACTTTGGCGATTAAGTCGTTGCCATTCAACGATCGCTGCCCAAGTTTTTGACGGAGTTGTCGACGCTGAGCAGGGGTCAACTGCTCCAATTTTCGGATAAGGGAGTCCGAGGAAGCTGATTGTGACTGCGGAAGAAGACTATCTGCAGGCTCTGTCATGTCTTAGCCCTCGGCTTCTGCCAGCAGTTGTTCTAGTTCTTCGGGAGAGAGTCCCGCTAGCTCGTCCGCTAAGTCTGCGATCGCAGCATCGTCACGAGTCAAACGTTCAATTTCCTGGGCGAGCTCTACCACGGTGGGACAGTGGAATAGTTGGGTATTGGGCAGTTCGATTCCGTATTGTTGGCTCAACCGGGAGGTGACTTGGGTTCCTTTTAAGGAATCTCCACCCAACACAAAAAAATTTTCGGTGGTTCCCACGCGATCGCAACCGAGAATTTCTTGGAAAACGGCGGCAATGGCTTGTTCAGTCTCATTGAGGGGAGCGACAAAGTCAGCGGTAAGTTGTGAAGATAATTTTTCGGCTAGACCAATGCGTTGTAATTTTCCGGTGGCGCCTTTGGGAATTTGCTCGACCAAAATAATTTGGCTGGGCACTTTGAAGTCAGCAATTCGCTCAAATAGATAGTCCCGCAAGTCTCTCGGGGTTGTGGTTGAGTCTGGCTTTAGCACAACCGCCGCCGCTAAATCTTCGCCCAAAGTGGGATGGGGCATCGCGAACGCCACGGCTTGATGCACGGCTGGCAATTCCATCAACGCTTCATCAATTTCCAGCGGCGAGATCTTCTCTCCGCCCCGGTTAATGATTTCCTTGAGTCGTCCCTGCAAAAATAAATAGCCGTCTTCATCGAGATAGCCCTGGTCTCCGGTTCGAAACCAGTCCTCAAAAAAGGCCGTAGCATTAGCCTTCGGATTAGACACATAGCCCTGGGTGACCGCCCCCCCACAAATGACAACCTCTCCGATTTCTCCCTGAGCCAGCAGTTCATTACGATCTGCTGCCGCGATCGCAACTTGCGTTTTCCCTGCCACCCCGACCGATTTGGGTTTTCTGGGAGCCGGAGGAAGCGGATTACTGGTCATTTGGTGGGAGGCTTCTGTCATGCCATAGGCTTCAATTAAAGGAACCCCATAGGTTTTTTCGATTTCGGCTAAGACGGTGGCAGGCATCGCAGCAGAAGATGAGCGGACAAAACGAAGTGGGCAATCCGGGAGACCGCCTTGCTGAATTTGGGTCAGAGCGGCCTGCTGCATGGTCGGAACAGCCGAAAACCAAGTCGGTTGGCACTCTTTTAACCAGTCTCGAAAGCTGTCAGCGTCGAATCCCGGCGTACAGGCAATACTAGCCCCGGCAGAGATTGAAGAAAGCAAACAGCCCATCAGCCCGTGAATGTGAAACAAAGGCATCACATTGAGACAGCGATCTTGGGAGGTGAGCCTTAAGGTGTCTGCAATATTGAGGGCAGATCGGCAGAGATTACGCTGGGTAAGGGGCACCATTTTGGGGCGGGAAGTGGTGCCCGAAGTATGGAGAACTAACGCAACATCATCGGGGCTGCCCCGCTGCGAGCTCGGCTCCGATGAGTAAGGGGTGTCGCTCTTAAGTTCAAAAACACCGGCAGGACCATTGTCCGGAATCGACATTTCTAACACGACAATTCCGAGTTTAAGAGCCACTGCGCGGGCAGCATCTGCAATCCCGGGCTGAACAATCAACGCTTTGGGCTGGAGATCCGATAAATAAAACTCGCATTCGGGCTCTCGGTAGTTGGGATTCAAGGGGGCACAGCTAGCCACGCGTGCAACGCCTAAAAATACAGTCGCCATCTGGGGGCCATTGGGCAAAGAGACCGCCACCCGATCCTGGGGCGTGATCCCCCATTGAGACAACTGTTCAGCGACGTTATCCAAATGGAATAGTAACTGACTGAACGTTAAAGGCTCTCTGCCCGGTGCTAGCAAGGCAAATTGTTCGGGGTATTGACCGCTAACCTCCGCGATCAAAGTTGCAAGGGAATCACCAACTGTTTCTGGATGCATGGGAAAACCTGAGCTTTATCGGCAACAGCCCAATTACGGAATGGGCATTTCATGGGACATAGCATGACTGAAAGTACCCAAACTCGCAATAGTCCTCAGTGGAGATGGCTTGTTGCCAAGGTTATCCTCTGGACTTGAAGAGACAGGTTTCCCGTAAACTTGAAATCAAGGCGTCACTTGCTCTGCGAGACTTTTAGCACTTAGCGACCCGATAAATTTACGATTCGGGTTGAGGAAAAGTCTTGAATGCAGGGGTGGTCTGCTCTTCTTCCTCGTAATCCGGCGCCACATCGACATCATCGACATCATCGTCATAATCGTAATCATAGTCATCGTGGCCATCAGCACCTGTATCATCGCCACCACCACCCGACATCAAGAAGCGCGCTTCAAACTGTTTAATGACGACATAAAGGACTGGCGCCAACAGCAAGCTCAAAACAGTTGAAATGAGCATGCCACCAAAAACGGCAGTTCCCAATTCCCAACGACTGATTGCACCTGCACCGGTTGCGACCACCAGCGGCCAGAAACCCACCAAACTGGAAATTGCGGTCATCAAAATGGGTCGGAAACGTTGCTCAGCGGCAAATACAGCCGCTCGGACAATATCCATCCCTTGTTGACGGGATTGATTGGCAAATTCAACGATCAAAATCGTGTTCTTACTTGCCATGCCAATCAGCATGACCAAACCCACTTGGCAGTAGACACTGTTGGAAACCAAAGGCCAAATGCCGCTAGTTTGAATAAACGTTGATCGGAACCAAATGCCGAGCAATGCACCCAAGACCGCGAGAGGAACGGTCAGCATAATGATGGTGGGGTCGACATAGCTCTCGTATTGAGCCGCCAACACTAAAAACACCATTACGAAACCCAAACCGAAAATAATCGGTGCGGCACCACCTGAGGTTTTTTCTTCCAACGCTGTTCCAGTCCATTCGAACGAAAAACCCGGCTGAAGGACTTCGTTCGCGACTTCTTCCATCGCTGCGATCGCTTGACCGGAACTAAACCCTTGAGCGGGAGCCCCTTGAACCTTAATCGACTGATAGACGTTGTAGTGATTGATTACAGGTGGTGCGAGAATGTCTTCTGTTTTGACCAAGTTGCTGAGCTGAATCAGCTCCCCATCTCGTGATCGCACATATAAGCGACCAATATCTTCTTTTTTCGAGCGGAAGCGACCTTCGGCTTGGGCATAGACTCGATATTGCCGCTGTCCCAAGACAAAATCATTGACGTAGTTGGAGCCAAGATAAGTCTGGAGCGTGCTGAAAATTTCATTGATATCAACATTCAGGGCCTTTGCCGAATTACGAAAGACTTCCACCTTAGTCTGGGGCGTGAAGGAAGTAAACAGAGTGTAAACCTGTCCGAGTTCTTCCCGCTGTTGGGCTTTCGCAATTAAGTTTTCAACGTTACTAATCAGTTCATCAATAGGTAGACCCGCGCGGTTCTGAACCCACATCTCAAAACCACCAGTACTACTCAAGCCATCGACCGGTGGCGCGTTGACTACCTGCAGCCGAGCTTCCGGTATTTCTTGAAACAATCGCGCCTGAATTTGACCAATAATGCCAAAAGCGGAATCCTTTGCCGATGCGCGCTCTGACCAATCAGTTAGGCGAATAAAAAAGAGGATTTTGTTGGCGGCTTGTTCTTCAAAACTAGAGCCACTGAAACCAAAGGCGGATTCAACCCCCTCGGTTTCGCGGGCTATCCGGTCTACCTTCGGCAAAATTCGGGAACTATATTCCAAAGAGACTCCCGCTGGTGCCTCACCCACAATAAAGATGTAGCCCTGGTCTTCCTCGGGAATAAATCCGCCGGGAACGATGCCGTACATAAAGACGGTCCCGACCAAACCCGCCACAAAAATCGGTAAAACTAAATAGCGGACGCCAATCAGCATTGAAACCAAAGAGCGATAGCGCTGGGTTGTCCAGGCAAAGGCCTGATTAAATTTATTGAAGAACCAACCCAACGGACCGCCCATGGGTTCTTGGCGACGCAAAATCACCGCCGACATACTCGGGGAGAAGGTCAGAGCGTTAAACGTAGAAAATGCGATCGCAAAGGCAATAGTTAGGGCGAACTGCTTATAGACGATACCAGTGGAACCTGGAAAAAACGACACCGGGATAAAGACCGCCATCAAGACAAGTGATGTGGAAATAACCGCACCGGTCAGCTCGTTCATGGAGTCCAGCGCGGCCTCCATCGGGCTCATGCGCTGCTCGTTGATTTTCTTTGAGACCGCCTCCACAACGACAATCCCGTCATCTACCACCAAACCAGTCGCTAACACGCACCCAAATAGGGTCATGTTATTTAACTCAAATCCCAGCGCCATCAAACCCGCCATAGCACCAATCATGGAAACTGGAATTGCGATCGCTGGGATGAGGGTGGTCCGCCAATCTTGCAGGAAGACAAAAATGATTAGAACGACAAGTGCAATTGCCTGAACGAGCGAAATAACCACCTCTTTAATCGAAGAAGAGACAAACAGGGTGGTATCAAATGCGATCGCGTAGGTCATACCAGGAGGAAAATCACCCGACAAGCGCTCCATTGTCGCTTTGATGTTGTCTGCGGTATCAAGCGCGTTACTGCCCGGTAACTGATAAACGGCATAACCCACCGATGCATTCCCGTTGTAAACGGTATTGAGGCTATAGTCTTCCGCCCCGAGTTCTGCGCGTCCGACGTCTTTTATCTTGATCAGAGTGCCGTCCGATTGCACCTGGACCACAATGTCCTCAGCTTCTTCCGCATTTTGAAAACGACCCACTGCCTGCAGCGCGACTTCATATTCTTGACCGGCGGGAACTGGCGCACCGCCAATCTTTCCTGCGCCAACTTGAATATTCTGTTCACTGATGGCGTTTACCACATCACTCGCCGTTAAATCCCGTGCTGCCAAGCTTTCCGGATCTAGCCAGATCCGCATGGCATATTTCCGTTCGCCAAAAACAGTGAGCGAACCCACGCCCGGTGAACGTTTTAATTCATCAAAAATAAACAGATCCGCGTAGTTGCTAATAAATTCGGTGCTGTAAATGGGCTCGCCGTTGTCATCTAGTTCTGAATAGAAGGCTAAGGCTAGCAAAATATTCGGAGACGCCTTTTCTGTCGTCACGCCAGTTTGCCTCACAGCTTCAGGAAGCTGTGATTCAGCCTGAGCGACCCGGTTTTGGACGTTAACTTGTGCCGTGTTACGATCAACTGTCGTCGGGAAAGAGACATTAATCGTGGAGCGACCATTAATGTCGGTGGTGGAGTCCATGTAACGGAGTTCTTCAACCCCGTTAATTTCTCGCTCAATAATGGTCGTAACCGTCTTTTCCGTCGTTTGCGGGTCCGCACCGGTATAGGTTGAGCTAACCGAAACCTGAGTCGGCGCAATCTGAGGTAATTTCGCGATTGGCAGCAGCGGAATCGAGATCCCGCCCACCAGCAAAATAATGATTGTACAGACCGTCGTCAGTACCGGACGCTTAATGAAAATATCGGCAATGCTAAAAATCATGGGCGGGCGATGAATGAACGAACGGTCGGCAAGAAAACAAAGTGGCTCTAACCCAGGTTACGGATCTGAGCTGTATTAATTGCTCGGCTTGAGAGATTGTTCCGGGATTTCAGTGGTAATCGGAATCCCATCCCGAAGACCCAAAATGCCAGAGACCACAATTTTTTCTCCGGCCTGCACTCCAGAGGTGGCATGGTAATTTTGACCTTGAATTTTACCGAGAGTCACTGGCTTCTGTTTGGCAAACTGACCGGACTCGTCGCCGGATTCAGCGACAAAGACAAAATTTTGGCCACCAATGAGGCGCAAGGAGACCGTCGGAATCAGGACGCCTGGCTGCTCATTCCAAACGACTCGCACTTTGACAAACTGGTTATCGCGGAGACTGCCATCATTGACAAAGGTTGCCTTGGCGAGAACAGCTTGAGAAGTTTGGTCTACTCGAGGTGCCACGTAGTAAATATTGCCGCGAGTGCCTTGGCTACCGTCGCGGTTGATAATGTCGACTGGCAGCCCCACTTGGAGTTGATCGCGATATTCGATTGGGACGAAAATATTGATGTCCAGCTGCTTATTACGGGTCAAGGTGGTGATTTCGTCGCCAATGTTGACATAGTCGCCAACTTTGACCGGAAATGCGCCCAAGATGCCGTCGATCGGGGCACGAACGCTGTTGTAATCAAGGTCTTCGCTGACGGAGCCCAATTGACCTCTTGCGCGTTCAATTTCAGCTTTTTGCTTAGCGATTTCAGCCTGCTGGCGCTCGATAGCGGCTTCTTGTTGGGTAATTGTCGCCCGAGCCTGCTCGATGCCCTCGGCAGCGGCCGCTTGTGATTGGGCCGCCGCATCTACAGCTTTTTGGCGCGCCGACTGTTGCGCTTGGTTAGTTTTCAAATCCCGGGTCGCGTCATCAAGATCTTGCTGTGGTAAAGCGCCCCCTTCAACGAGCATTTGATTACGCTCAATATTAATTTCGGCTAGCTCTACTTCAGCGACAATATCTTGCAAATCTGCCTTTGCGCGTTCTACGTCAGCACCAGCGCGGGCTTCATCGGCTTGGGCGGCGCGAAGCTCAGCTCTAGCACCAATTAGAGAGGCTTGGGTACTAATTAAATCCGCCTCAGCTTGACGTAAGGAGGCAATTTGAGATTGAACAGCTGCCTGGGCGGAGTTGACTTCTTCTTGCTGTTTGAGGGGTTGCAACTGAACCAGGAGCTCTCCGGTGGAAACGCGGTCGCCTTCTCGTCGCAGGATGTTGAGAATTCTTCCATCAATTTGGGGAGCTAAAGCAACCCGCTGCTGCGCTTCTAAGGTTCCAACAAATTCACTGCTATCAATAACGGGACCCCGTTCAACGGTTTGCAGTCTGACCGGAATCGCAGGTGCTTGGCCCTGAGTTTGGTCAGAGCCACCTCCACAGGCCGAGAGCCCAAGCAACATTGCTGAACCAAAGGCAGAAAGAGATGCGGTCAGGGATTTTTTACTATTCATCGCAGGCACAAAGTCAAACCGGAGAAGATGCTACTTATGAGGATTTGGAGCAGTCTAAAACGTTCCAAAAAACAGGTTTTGTTTCGATAGCTGACGAAATAAACAGTATCCGTAAGGTGAGTAATTACTCTCGGATATTCGCCATAGATTATAACTACAGAACCTGGAGGTCAACGCTAGCTGTAAGTAAACGTTGAAAAGCGTGAATCAGTTTGGGAAACCGATGATTGCTCAATCTGCGATCACAAGCCCGAGTTCCCAGCCAATAAACTCCTAAAACTTAGCCCAGTCGTACTCGTATTGAGATAAGTCAGGCTAATAATTTAATGGGGTTTATGCCTTAAGAAAGATTCAAACCCAGTACTTGGGTATGGGCCCCTCGCGCTTGCGTGACGCCAATGGTCCGCTCAGCCGCTTCAATCATGGGTCGCCGCAGACTGACCACAATGAACTGGGCTTGCTGGGCTTGCTTTTGGATCATGGCGGACAGGCGTTCGACGTTAGCGCCGTCTAGAAACATATCTACTTCGTCAAAGGCGTAGAAGGGAGACGGGCGGTAGCGCTGCAGGGCAAAGATAAAACTAAGCGCGGTCAAGGATTTTTCGCCGCCAGACATGGAACTTAAGCGCTGGACCGGCTTGCCTTTGGGATGGGCAATAAGATTGAGACCGCCGTTAAAGGGATCTTCCTCATCGTCAAGGTGCAAAGAGCCATCACCGTCGGAGAGTTCCGCAAAAATGCGCTGGAAGTTGATGTTGACCGCGTCGTAAGCTTCCCGGAATGCTCGGCGTCGGAGGGTGGTAAAGTTCTCGACTCTTAACAATAGTTCTGTGCGCTCTTCTTCAAGGGTGGCGAGCTTGTTAGAGAGTTCATTCAGCCGCGCTTCAGTTCGCTCGTATTCTTCTAGCGCCAACATATTGACCGGTTCCATCGCCTGCAAGCGTTTTTGCCCATTTTTGATTTCATGACGCAATTCTTCGAGGCGTTTGGCGCAGTCAACTTCGCTGAGATCCGGCCAGGGCTCATCGGGAAGTTCTGGGGGCAAGTCTGCTTCTAGTTGGGCGAGCTGGGCTTGTAATTCGGTTTGGGTTTGCTCGCGATTCGTTTGGATTTCTTGGAGTTTTTGTTGTTGCCAGGTAATTTGCTGCTGCTGAGTTTGCTGCTTGTGGACCTGGGCTTCGATTTTGTCTCGGGTTTCTTTCGCTTGGCGCAGCTCATCAGACAAATTGTTGAGGGTGGTTTCTGTGGCGGCAATTTCTTTAGCCAGCTCATCTAGCTGACAACTGCTGTCGAGTTGTTGGGTTTGCAGCGCCTGGCTTTGGGCTTGGGCATCGGTGAGTTGGGTTTGGGTTTCATTGCGTTTTTCTTGCAGCCGTAAAATTTGCGCTTCGCGATCGCGTTGCTGTTGCTGGGCTGCTTGTAGGCGATTTTCTTGCTCTGCCAGGCTGTTTTCACTAGTGCGAATTTCGGCTTGCAGGGTTTGCCATTCGCTGGTGGTGTCTTGGGTACCGAGGGCGAGCTGTTCCTGCTGCAGTTGGGCAAGCTGTTGCTCCAGTGGTGGAATTGTGATCGCAAGCGCTTGCAAACGAGTTTGGACTTGTTCTGCTTCTTGCTGAGACTGGGTCCAGCGCAGTTGGTATTGTTGCTGTTCGGCGGAAATGCGAGCCTGTTCAGTTTGAGATTGCTCAAACCGGAGCTGACTTTCCCGCTGGAGCTGCCGTGCTTCGGTCATGGCCTGGGTGAGCTGGCTAATTTGCTCGTTTTTTTGCGCAATTAAGCGATCACAAGTGCCTAAAATTTTGGCGATTTCGGCGAGACGCGCTTGAAGGGTTTCTATTTCCAGCGAATCATTAGCGGCAGCAGCCCCAAAGTGAAAGGCACTGCGATTGCCTCTACTACCGCCACTCATGGCCCCGGTCATTTCCAGCAGGTCCCCTTCCAGGGTGACAATCCGGGCTTTTCCGAGATGGGCGCGTGCTTCGTTAATGCTGGCAAAGACAACCGTTCCGCCAAAAACATAGGCAAACACTTCGTCGTAACGGGTTTCGCGGGTAACCAAATTAACGGCTAAATCAATGAATCCGCGAGCATAGGCCAAATTTCCCAGGTTCTGGCTGCGGGGCGCTCGAATTTTATTCAACGGTAAAAAGGTCGCCCGACCAGCCCGCTCTTGTTTTAAAAGGGCAATCCCCGCTGCTGCCACCGCATCCGACTCAACCACAATTTGTCCCAACCGACCGCCAGCCGCCGTTTCTAACGCAAGCTGATATTCGGGGTCCACCTGCCCCAATTGCGACACCAATCCACAAATTCCCGAAAGCTGCGATCGCATAATCGCTTTGGTGGCATAGGTGCCTTGGGCCTGTTGCTGTGCTTCTTTAGCCGCTTCGAGCTTATCGAGCTGTCGCTGTTTGTCGCGCTGTTCTCGGAGCAAGCGATTTTGGGTCTCTTGCTGGAGCGTGAGTTCTTGCTGGACCTGGGCGAGCTGTGTCCCGAGGGCTTGAATTTGCTCGGTAAGCTCCTCATTTTGTCGGGCGCGATCGCTCACTTCCGTTTCGCGCTGGCTCGATTGAGATTGCTGGCTGTCTCGTTGCTGGGCCAGCTCACCCAACTGCTGCGTTAACTGCCGTTCCCGTTCCGTTAATTGGGTTTGCTCCTGCCGTAACGGATCAAGCTGACGCTGAACTTCGGCCAGTTGCGCTAACAGCTGACTCTGGGCATTCAAGCTCGCATTAGAATTTTCTGCGATCGCAGCAGCCGCATCCCGTTTCGTCTGCAAATTAGTCTTCGCCGTATCCCTTGCGGCAACGAGCTCAGGGAGAGTCTTTTCACCGAAGAGAGTACTTTCGTTTTCGAGACCGGAGATTTGCTCAAGTAAAGTTGCGATCGCCGCTTGGATTTGAGCTTGGGCTTGGGTATTTTGGGCTTGCTGTTGCGTTAGCGTCGCTTGACGTTCTTGAAGTTGCGTTTGTTGGGCCTTTAAGTTGGCCAACTTGGTGGCGGCAGCTAACTGCTCATCCTCACCAAGGGCTTTAACCTTCGTATTCCATTCATCTCGTTGCGCTTGGGTTTCGGCCAGTAGCTTCGTGATGTCTGCTAACTGCGCGGTCAGCTTTTCCGCTTCCACGACCCCTGCCGCCATGCGCTGACGTAAAGTCTTGAGTTCTTGACGATGCTTTTCACAATTGACGTACTGCTCCAGCCGCTGCAGCCCCTCAACCTTAATGCGCAACTGCCGGTACTTTTCCGCTTTGATGCGGTCTGCCGCCAAGCGATCGCGAGTGGCAATCAATTCCTGCTCAATAATGCGGCATCGCTCTTCTTTCTCTCGCACTGATTCAAGAGTGTCGCGCGCTTTGTCGATTTTGCGATCGAAAGCAGCCACCCCCGCCAGTTCATCAATAATTTCTCGCCGCTCGCGAGAATTCATGGTGATGATACGGGTTACATCGCCCTGTAAAACGACGTTGTAGCCTTCTGCGTTGATGCGTAACCGACTGAGCTGCTCATGGAGTTCGGTCGCCGTACACACCTCCCCATTGATGTAATAAGTCGAAGAATAACTACCATTTTTGCTGAGCCGTAATCGCCGGGAAATCGTCCATTCCAGCGACACCTTGGCTTCATTTTCAACTTCAACGACCTTGACCGGAATAAAATCCGCAATTTTACGTTGCGATTTTTGATTAACGGGCGTTTCAGCGCCCCCGATCTCGGATGACAATGGATCAGTGAGCCCTTGAGGGAAAATGTTCTCCCGCTCAGATTCGTCAGGGGTCAAAGACAGCGTTGATCGGTCGTTGTCTGGCGCCGGTTCTAATGCCGATATGTCGTCGACTGATGCCTCGTTGGATTCATAATTTTCTAAATCCAGGGGCGAGTCCAGTTCAGCGCGGGAAACATTAGAGTCTTCACCGTGATGGCCGTTGCCATTCGTTACAGTGGGCGGATCACTTTCATCATTGCCAAACGTGGCCGCCCAATCGGTGAGGTCAAACGTCACGGAGACTGTTGTTTCAGCCGTCTGCCGATTCTGTCGGTGCTTATGATTGACCAAATCAGGCAGCCGTTCAGCTCGCATGCCTTTCGAGCTAGCCAACCCCAAGCAAAATAGCAGCGCGTCCAAGATATTTGACTTACCCGAGCCATTTGGTCCGGACACGACCGTAAATCCCGGCAACAAGGGGACCGAAACAGTACCGCCAAACGATTTGAAATGGGTTAGTTCGACACGGTTGATAAAAACCATTGACAGAAGTAGCGCCAGCCGAAGCCGACAGAGGGCAGCAACCAATCCACAAAGACTGGACCTTTTCCCTCAAATCTTAGTTCCAGTTGCGAGCGCTGGCTTACTCATGGGGGCTTGAACCACCCACCACTTCTCGAACTCGATAGATGGGACGACCTTGGGATTCATGATAGGTCCGCATCAGCAGTTCCCCGACTAGCCCAAAGCAGAACAGCTGCACCCCCGCCAGAAATAGAAGCACCACCAAAATCAGCAGCGGGCGATCGCCGATACTTTGCCCAGCAAATATTTTTAGAGCAGACAAATATAAACCCAGCAGACCGCCAGACCCCATCAAAATTAACCCCAATAACCCAAAAACATGCATCGGGCGAGTCAGAAATTTTTTCATGAACCAGATAGTCAACAGATCCATCAAGACCCGGAAAGTGCGATCCAGCCCATATTTACTGCTACCAAAACGGCGAGCATGGTGTCGAACTGGCATTTCTGTAATCTTGGCCCCTTCGATAAAGGCTAATGCGGGCAGAAACCGATGCAATTCGCCATACAGTCGCATGTCTGCCAATAGTTCTGAGCGGTAAGCTTTCAACGAGCAGCCGTAATCATGAAGTTGAACGTCGGTCACTTTTCCGATTAACCAGTTCGCAATTCGAGAGGGCAACAAGCGAGTCAGGGCCGCATCTTGACGTTCTTTGCGCCAGCCACTCACCAAGTCATAGCCTTCTTCGAGCTTCGCCACGAGGGCGGGAATATCTATCGGATCATTTTGTAAATCAGCGTCCAATGTCACCACCACCCGACCCTGGGCATGGTCAAAACCCGCCGACATCGCTGCCGTCTGACCATAATTTCGCCGCAGCAGAACTGCCCGCAAATCTGTGCAGTCCTGAGCTCGTTCGCTCAAGAGCCCGGCTGAACCATCTGTTGAGCCGTCATCAACGCAAATGATTTCATAGGTCAAGTCTGTGGGACCTAACGTGCTTGCGAGCGCCTCTAATAGCGACGGAATACTCTCAACCTCGTTATAAACAGGAACAACAATCGATAAATCAGGGGGGATCGAAAGTTTCGTCGGAACGGTCGTTTCCGCAAGCATAGTTAAGAAATTCGCTGACAAAGGGGTGGCAAATTGGGAGAAGTCAAGCTTATGTGAAGAGTCGTACCTGAGTTTATCAAAACAATGTGCGGATAACTGCTAGAAACCAAATAGGCGATTGTTTCTTGGCTTGCACAAATTAGGTCACCCAAATTATTTCAGCCCGCCGTTGAGTGTTCCATCTGCATGGGGAGGAGACTGAAATCAGCTTCGAGCATACTGACTTCTATGGGTCCGGGGTTTTCGCCGCGGTCTCTCTCGTTCTGTTTTGTGTATCCTTGACTGCATTAGTTCAGAACTTTACAATCGCGCCTATGTTCCAAACCTAGGCGAAAGTTGAGTTTGATTCGGCAAGTCCTGACCAGCAACCGCTAAGTTAGATGCGCCAACGTTATATGTAAGTACGATTTAGGGACAGATGGCAGCTCAAATTGTCACAGGTGTAGCTGGTTTTATTGGTTCGAGCTTGGCTGAGTTTTTACTTCAGCGGGGTGAGCGCGTCATTGGCATCGATCAAATTAATGACTATTACGATCCGAAATTTAAACGTCAAAATCTTTTAGCGCTGAAAGCCTACGCCAACTTTGAGCTGATCGAAGGCAATATTCAAGATCAAGATTGGCAATCGCTACTGTCAGGGGTGGAAGTCGTTTATCATCAAGCCGCACAGGCAGGCGTTCGTGCAAGTTGGGGGAAAGGCTTTCGCGACTATACGGAACGAAATATCAACGCGACCCAAATTATTTTAGAAGCCGCGAAAGAAACCTCGACGCTAAAACGATTTGTTTATGCGTCTACGTCTTCCGTTTATGGCAATGCAGAGACGATGCCAACCCCAGAAACAGTCTGCCCTGAGCCAGTTTCACCCTACGGCATCACCAAATTAGCAACGGAGCGCTTGTGCTGGCTTTATCACCACCATGACGGCGTTCCAGTAACGGCATTACGCTATTTCACTGTTTATGGTCCGCGTCAGCGACCCGATATGGCGTTCCACAAGTTTTTCAAAGCAGCCATTATGGGAGATGGCATTTCAATTTATGGCGACGGCAAACAGACACGAGACTTTACATTTATTAGCGATGTTGTGGCAGCCAATATTGCAGCCAGCTCAGTGCCTGAGGCAATCGGTGAAGCCTTTAATATCGGGGGCGGTTCCCGTGCAATTTTATTAGATGTATTAGATCAAATAGATGCCGTCATTGGCGAGCCCCTGAAGCGAGAATATATAGGTCGGGCGAAGGGAGATGCCCGTCATACCAGTGCAGATATTTCGAAAGCGCGATCGCTACTGGGATTTCAACCTCAAGTATCTTTGGCTGAAGGCTTAAAAGCTGAATGGGAATGGATTAAAGCTGTTTATAAAAAGTAAAATGTCGTTGCAGTTCTCACTTCTTTGTTTGGTGTGATGGCTGCCGCCATTTTCCGCAGAGAGCGGCTCCATGCCAGAACCCTTGAGAATTAGGACACCGGATCGGCAGGGGCGTCGGGTTTGAGATGACCGAGCTCCAATTTGGGACCATTGACCCAGGCAATCCCCGCGGCTGCAATTTCGGCCAAGATACTGACTAATCGAAATAAAGCCACGCCGCCCAACAGTTCACCGGGAATCACTGTTTGCTCGAGCAACGCGATCGCAGTGGTTTCAAAGACGCCTAGACCTCCCGGTGCACCGGGAATTACCAGACCTAGCAGCCAGGCAAAACTAAAGGCGCTTAGTAGAATCGAAAGCTGGGAAATATGGACGGATGAAATAGCGGCGAGAGCAGCCACAAAACCGGCGCCTCGAAACAGTAAAAAAAACACTTCTCCCATTAGCGGTCGCCAGAGATAGCGTTTTAAACGAACAGCATTTTGATGGTCTTTAAGTCGGTCGAGTAACGCGATCGCTTGATTGAGAATCCGGGGATGGACGCCGACTAACACAGCAATTAACCCCAGAATTGTCCACCATCCGAGCGTGGCTGTACTCAAAGCACTAGCAACCAATAGAGCCGCTGCTGCCATGAGTAATGGCTCTAATAACACGCTCAGGGTCGCAGTCCCCGCCGAGCTGCCGGCTTTAGAGACCGCCTGAATCCGTCCCCAAAAATGCCACACGTTGCCGGGCAAATATTTAGCGGCGTTGGTAACTAAGTAAACCCGCAATGCTCGACCGGTTGGGAAATGCTGACCAAACTCTTTCAAAATCCAGGTCCAGACCCAGCCCGACCAAAGATGAGCACCACTGGTAATCAGCAGTGCCAATCCCAACCAAACAAAACTTGTGCTGGTCAACCGCAGATGGGTGACTTCTTGCCAATGATCTTTGAGGGTCTTGAGCAAAAAGAACAGGGTGCCCCCTAGGATGAACCAGCGCAGCAACGGTTTCAGTTTCTTGAGCAAAATTTTCATTTGCGAATTATGCGGCTTTTGTTCAACCCCATAACTTACTAGAGTTTCGTCTAGTTTGCGGTTGGGGATCACAAACCGCTCATTGCCAATTCCAACTATCAATTTTGAGTTTCATACCCTTTGACATAGCCCAAGCAGATGTGGAGATCTTTACAATTGGATAATCGTTAACTTTTGTAAAGAAGTCATGGCTAATTTATTCTTGCGTCCGCTTACGCGTTGTGTACTAGCTGTCGCCATCGGATTAAGCGGAAGCGCTGCGACTGATGTCGCTTTTTCTGCGCCTGATCAGGAGAACGTTCCCGCGGCTGTGCTGTCCCAAGCGACTCCGAGTATTGTGGATATTGCGGTAGGCGATGATAATTTCGAAACGTTAGTTGCGGCTCTCAAAGCGGCTGGTCTCGTCGAGACGCTGGCTGGAACGGGTCCGTTTACCGTATTTGCGCCAACAGATGCTGCCTTTGCGAATCTTCCCGATGGCGTAGTCGTATTTTTAGTCAAGCCTGAAAACAAAGATCTATTGACTGAAATTCTTAAATATCACGTAGTTGCGGGTGAGGTCACATCGGGCGAACTCTCCACGGGAGAGGTCGAAACTCTTAACGGCGAAGTTGCGGTCACCGTAGATGGGGATTCAGTTGAAGTAGGCGAAGCCAGTGTAATCAAGGCTGACGTGGACGCGAGCAATGGCGTCATTCATGTCATTGATGAAGTTTTGGTTCCCCCGGCGACTGCAACCAAGCTGACTACTCGTTTGCGGGCAGCACAAAATTAGCCATTCCGCGCTCTTTGGTAAATCCCAGCGGGTGCTGATTACTCTGTTTTTTCCGCAGCCATCTTCTTCTATAAAGAGACGGCTGCGAATCAAACGAGCTTATTTGAGAAACATAGATTTGATTGCTTCAAATTGGTCGGTAGAAAGCTCAGTTAAACAGCCCGATCGTGGCATTTCATTTCAAAAAATAGAACTATTTTTGCGGAAGTGCGTCTTCCGGCTAGATGTTTAGAGTTTGTGTCATGATTAATCCTCGCAAATAAATCGACACCACAACTCTCTAGCTACTCAGGTATCGCCAACTACGATGACTCAATCGACCCGCACCGAAACCGACTCTATGGGCGATCGCCAGATACCGGCATCTGCTTACTATGGTATTCAAACCCTGCGGGGCCAAGAAAATTTTCAAATTAGCGGACTAAAACCGTTACCGACTTATGTAGATGCCTGCGCCTACCTCAAAAAAGCCACTGCGATCGCAAACGGGGAATTAGGCTGCATCCCCACCGAGATTTCGTCCGCTATTGTCCAAGCCGCTGATGAAATTTTGAACGGACAACTACGAGAGCAATTCATTGTAGATGTTTATCAGGCGGGCGCCGGCACCTCCCACCATATGAATGTCAACGAAGTCCTCGCCAACCGTGCCTTAGAACTACTCGGCGACAGTAAAGGCAATTATAAAAAAGTGAGTCCGAACGACCATGTTAACTACGGTCAATCCACCAACGATGTGATTCCGACCGCTATTCGCCTGGGGACGCTGCTAGCTCTAGACAAAACACTATTTCCCTCACTGGACATCATTGGCGCTGAACTCGCCCAAAAAGCAACAGATAACGATGACGTCGTGCGCTCTGGGCGAACCCATCTCCAAGATGCCGTCCCCGTTTGTTTAGGCGACACCTTTCGAGCCTGGCAGCAGATCCTCCGCGATCATCGCCGGCGGATTACGTTAGCGGCAGAAGATTTACTCGTTTTAGGTCTGGGCGGAAGCGCTGCCGGAACCGGACTTAACACCCACCCCCAATACCGTTTCCGTGTCGCCGAGATTCTCTCTGAGCTTTTGCAAAAACCCTTCGCCAGCGCCCCAGTATTGATGGCAGCCATGCAAAGTATGGCCCCATTTGTTTCGGTCTCCAGTGCGCTGCGAAATTTGGCTCAAGATCTAGTCAAAATTTCCCATGATCTGCGCCTACTCGATTCTGGCCCCAAAACAGGCTTCAAGGAAATTCAGCTACCCCCAGTTCAGCCTGGCTCCTCAATCATGCCGGGTAAATATAACCCGGTCATTGCTGAAATGACCTCCATGGTCTGCTTCCAAGTCATGGGTTACGACACTGCGATCGCATATGCGGCTCAAGCCGGGCAATTGGAATTAAATGTCATGATGCCGCTCATTGCTTTTAACCTTATCCACAGCGTTGAGATTCTCGGCAATACGGTTAAAACGCTTGCTAGCAAATGTATTGCCGGCATCACAGTCAATCGCGATCGCTGCCATGCTTATGCCGAAGGCAGCCTGGCCCTGGTGACAGCCCTCAACCCTCATATTGGCTACCTAAATGCGGCGGCTGTCGCGAAAGAATCCCTGACTACCGGTAAATCTATCCGAGAAGTCGTCTTAGAGAAAAATCTTTTGGATGAAACCACCTTGGCTCAAGTTTTAGATCTGGCGGCGATGAGTCGCCCATTAGCCAAAGACTCCGCTTAACCTATCAGGGCGAACGACCCCCTAAGCCTCTCCCCAATTTTGTAGGACTGCCCATTCAACTGCTGATTTGTTTTGCTCATGGCCATCACTGCCCCCATTCCCATTTGCATCGTATTAGGGACGCGCCCAGAAGCCATTAAGCTTGCCCCGGTGATTGCGGCCTTTCGAAAATGCCCCGATTTCCAGACCCAGGTGGTGTTGACCGGCCAACATCGAGAAATGGTGGCCCAAGTCATGAATCTGTTTGAGTTAGAAGCAGATCGAGACTTAAACATCATGCAGCCCAAGCAAACCTTGTCTGACATTACCTGCCGCAGTTTGCAAGGACTTGAAGCCCTGTATCAAGAATTAAACCCTCGACTAGTCATTGTTCAAGGAGATACCACCACTGCCTTTGCCGGAGGATTAGCCGCCTTCTATCAAAAAATTGCGATCGCACATGTTGAAGCGGGACTACGGACTAATGAGCTATTTAATCCATTTCCTGAAGAAGCGAATCGCCGCTTGCTTTCCCAATTGGCACAGCTTCATTTTGCCCCCACCCACCGAGCAGTCGAAAATCTTCAGCGCTCAGGTGTCGTTGGCGAAGTTCACCATACTGGCAACACCGTCATTGATGCCTTATTGACCGTTGCAGAGCGAGCGCCGGCCTGCCAAGTTCCTGGCTTAGATTGGACTCAATATCGAGTCCTGCTCGCAACCGTCCACCGCCGCGAAAATTGGGGTGACCCGCTGCAAGATATTGCCCAAGGCTTTCGACTAATCCTCGATCAGTTTCCAGATACGGCCCTACTCCTACCCCTACATCGCAACCCGACGGTCCGCGACCCACTCCGAAAACTATTAGGCGACCATCCTCGATGCTTTTTAACTGAACCCTTAGACTATGGTGAGTTGGTCGGCGCAATTACCCGCTGCCACCTCCTCTTGACTGATTCAGGAGGCCTACAAGAAGAAGCGCCCAGCTTGGCCAAACCGGTTTTAGTACTTCGAGAAACCACTGAACGACCCGAAGCTATTG
>JBCDHF010000002.1:0-35923 GCA_038750375.1 Cyanobacteria bacterium P01_H01_bin.15 | reverse complement strand
ATAAAAGTTAATAATTCGGACTGGATTCTCCAATCAGAGACAATACAGTGGATTCAGCAAACCAATAATAATTAAGAATGACTACTGCGATCGCGTATTTAGGACCCACTGGCACGTTCAGCGAAACCGCCGCGCTGATGTATCTGGGTTGGCTCACCAGTCGCGAGCAGCAACAGGGTCAACTTTGCCCGTATCCCAGCATTAGCCGAGTCCTGCGTTCCGTCGCCGAGGAAGAAGCTGACATCGCCATCGTGCCCGTCGAAAATTCGATTCAGGGCAGCGTGGCGACGACCCTCGATGGCCTGTGGGAGTTGGGAACTCTCAAAATACAAGCTGAATTACGGTTGCCGGTCATTCATGCGCTGCTAACTCAAGCCAAAAAAAACGAAGATATCCAGTCGGTTTATTCCCATCCTCAGGCATTAGGTCAGTGTCAAGTTTGGTTAGAAACGAATTTACCCAATGCCACCCCCATTGCCACGAACTCTACGGCTGAAGCACTTCAGTACTTGGATGAACCAACCCGTGCAGCCATCAGCTCTCCTCGGGCCGCTCAACTTTACAACGTCCCCGTTCTTCATACTCCTATCAACGATTACCCAGACAATTGCACCCGTTTTTGGATAGTCAGCCGCGAACCCTCGCCTGCGGGGAATGCGACTGCGATTGCATTTTTATTGCCCGCCAATTTGCCTGGTAGTCTCGTCAAACCTTTGCAGACATTTGCCAGCCGGGAAATTAACTTGACCCGCATCGAATCCCGACCTACAAAGCGCTCTCTTGGCGAATATCTATTCTTTATCGAATTGGAAGGGGACGCCACTGACGAAAAATTTCAGTCTGCGATCGCAGAGCTGGCAGAATCGACTCAAAAGCTGCTCGTGTTGGGACACTATCACCTTCTACCTATTGGCTCAACGACTTCATAAGCCTGGCATCTGTCCGTTTAGAGTGTCCACAAAGTCAGTAACATTATTGGGAAAAAAGGGTACGTAGATTATTAATTGAGGGCGTCCTTTAATGCAGTCCTTGCCGCCAACTGATTGCGAGTTGCGCCCAAAATCTCAATTTCTCGCTCCAGCCGCTCAGCCGTATCCTGCATCTCTAGCAACTGCTGCTGCTCACTCGCCACACCATATAAGTTACTGGCGATCCAGTAAGATAAATCAATCGGGGACTCCGGCAAATCTTCAGGTAGCTCAATTTTCTGATCAGTCAGCTTTGCCGAGAGATGTACGACATCTTTTAAAAGCTGGGCTACTTTGTCTCCTTGGGGTTCTAACTGTACGGGTGAGACCCGATCATATAACCATTCCACCAGCCCTACTCGATACGGCTTTTCTCGCACATAATCTAACAAGCGAAATCGCCGCTTACCCAAAGACAAAAGCTTAAGTCGATCGTCGGGTAAGCGTTGATGGCTAATGACCTCTGCACAACACCCCACCTTGGCAATCTCACCATCCAGTGGATCAATCATCAATACCCCGAACTGACTATCCGCTTCCAGAATCGTGTTGATCATGATTCGATAGCGAAACTCAAAAATATGTAGTGGTAAAGGTCTTCCTGGAAAGAGCACAACTTCAGGAAGCGGAAAGAGGGGTAATTCACGAACTGCGGCGGAGGACGAAACCATATTGTTGGTGTCAAAGAAGCTTGAACTTGCTTTACTGTAACGAATTTCCTGACACCGACGGCAGCTCAATAATTGCGGCTTTAAAGCTTAACTTCAATGTCAACACCGGCTGGTAAATCCAGTTTCATGAGCGCATCAATCGTCTTAGATGACGGTTGATAAATATCGATAATTCGACGATGGGTGCGCGTCTCAAAATGCTCACGAGAATCTTTATCGACGTGCGGTGAACGTAGGACACAGTAGATCTTCTTTTTCGTTGGCAGTGGAATTGGTCCAATGGCAGCGGCATTAGTTCGATTAGCCGTATCCACAATCTTGTCACAAGAAGTATCGAGTAAACGGCGATCAAATGCCTTGAGCTGAATGCGAATTTTTTGCTTTTGAATCGTGGCCATCTTTAATTTTCCAGGTTCTGAGAGTCAAGATTAAACAAGGGAAGCCACTAGCTCCCCTTGCGGTAGATGAACGCAAGACCTACAGGTTTTGCGCACAATTATTTAGCTGTTATGTTCGTTGAACAAACAGTATTATTCAATGATTTTAGAAACAACGCCAGCACCAATTGTGCGGCCACCTTCGCGAATTGCGAAACGCATACCGTCTTCAATGGCAATGGGATTAATCAATTCAACCGTCATTTTGATCCGGTCTCCGGGCATAACCATCTCTACACTGCCGCCGTCATCAGACGTGTAGTCAGCAATGGTGCCAGTTACGTCAGTAGTCCGAACATAGAATTGTGGGCGGTAATTCTTAAAGAAAGGAGTGTGACGCCCCCCCTCTTCCTTCGTCAGAACATAAACTTCACCCTCAAACTTAGTGTGAGGCGTGATTGAACCGGGCTTAGCCAAAACCATGCCGCGTGTAATGTCCTCTTTCTGAACACCGCGAAGTAACACACCGACGTTATCACCTGCAAGACCTTCATCGAGGGTCTTTTGGAACATCTCCACTCCAGTAACGGTTGTACTGCGAGTTTCACGGATACCAACGATTTCGATGGTTTCACCAACCGTCACCTTACCCCGCTCAATACGACCGGTTGCAACAGTTCCCCGACCAGTAATTGAGAAAACGTCTTCTATCGCCATCAGGAACGGCTTATCAACGTCACGCTCTGGCGTGGGGACATATTCATCAACCTGAGACATCAACTCAAGAATTTTGTCAGTCCACTCGTTTTCCCCAGCCGCAATACTTGGATTGCCTTGAAGCGCTTCAACCGCCATCAAAGCAGAACCCGCGACGATAGGGATATCATCTCCAGGAAAATCATACTCGGAGAGCAGCTCACGAACTTCCAGCTCGACCAGTTCCAACAATTCTTCATCGTCTACTTGGTCTTGCTTGTTTAAAAACACAACAAGATTCGGAACACCCACCTGCTTCGCTAACAAAATGTGCTCGCGAGTCTGAGGCATTGGACCATCTGCCGCAGAAACGACAAGAATTCCGCCGTCCATCTGCGCTGCGCCGGTAATCATGTTTTTTACGTAGTCCGCGTGACCAGGGCAGTCAACGTGGGCGTAGTGGCGCTGCTCGGTCTCGTATTCTACGTGAGCAGTGTTAATAGTGATACCCCGAGCCTTTTCCTCTGGAGCCGCATCGATATCTTCGTAGCTTCTGGCTTTAGCACTGCCTGCCGCCGCCAATGTCATCGTAATAGCTGCCGTCAGGGTTGTTTTGCCGTGATCGACGTGACCGATGGTGCCAATATTTACGTGAGGTTTTGAGCGTTCAAACTTTGCGCGTGCCATGGTAGATGTTCTGTTCCTTTTTTCTTAATCCGCTTAGCGATTGTAATGCATTGCTGGAGTTTTGGACATTCGGTTTTCTATTATGGCGTTTCGCGAGTTTCCTAGCTACCCTGCCTCTGAAAAAAATTGTCTTGAACATAGCCAGAGATTTAACGCAGTGCGTATAACTTGCCTCACTCCGGGGGCAGTTCCCCGCCTTTCTTCGCGACAATCGCCTCAGCAACATTGCGTGGAACGCCGGCATATTCACTAAATTCCATAGAAAAAATGCCGCGCCCTTGAGTTTTTGAGCGGATATCGGTGGCATAGCCGAACATCTCGGCTAAAGGGACCTTGGCTGAAATCAAGGCTTGACCACTTTCTGTATTCATGGCGTCAATATTGCCGCGACGTGAGTTGAGGTCGCCAATGACCTCCCCGAGAAAATCTTCGGGCACTTCGACTTCTACTTTCATGAGCGGCTCCAGGAGAGTGGGCTTTGCTTTTTGGACGGCTTCTCTTAACGCCATAGAACCAGCAATCTTAAACGCCATTTCTGAAGAGTCCACATCATGGTACGACCCATCGAGTAAGGTGGCTTTCACATCGATCAGAGGATAGCCCGCTAAGATACCCGATTCACAGGATTCTTTAATCCCTTGTTCAATGGAGGGAATATATTCTTTCGGGATTGTGCCACCGACAATTTTTGATTCAAAGGCAAATCCACTAGCGGCTTCTGCGGGTTCCAGGGAAATTACGGCATGACCATACTGGCCTTTGCCGCCACTTTGCCGAATAAACTTACCTTCTGCTTCTGCCGGTTGGCGAACGGTTTCCCGGTAAGCCACTTGAGGTTGACCAATATTTGCTTCAACTTTGAACTCACGCAACATGCGATCGACGAGAATTTCTAGGTGCAATTCACCCATGCCCGCAATGACGGTTTGATTCGTCTCGGGATCAGTATTGACTCGAAAGGTGGGATCCTCATCCGATAAAGATTGCAGCGCTTTAGCTAGCTTCTCCATATCTTGCTTAGTTTTGGGCTCTACCGCTACAGAAATCACGGGTTCCGGCACATAGAGGGATTCCAAAATGATGGGAGCGGATTGATCACAAAGGGTGTCGCCCGTTGTCGCAAACTTGAGTCCGACGGCAGCGCCCAGATCTCCCGCTCGCAGTTCTTCAACCTCAATGCGATCGTTAGATTTAAGAACAATTAAGCGAGATAGGCGTTCTTTGCGGTCCTTAGTCGCGTTGTAAACATAGCTTCCCTTGCTCAGAACGCCAGAATACACTCTCAAAAAGCTCAAGCGACCAAAGGGATCAGCCGCAATTTTGAACGCGAGTGCTGAAAAAGGCTTGTCATCATCGGCAGGCCGACTATCTTCTGTTCCGTCCGGACGATGCCCGGTGATGGGTGGAACATCAATCGGTGCCGGGAGATAGTCCACAACCGCATCGAGCAATAGCTGTACTCCCTTATTTTTAAAAGCTGAGCCACATAAAACTGGAATGATTTCACCTGAAATCGTGCTCTTACGAAGGGCTGCGCGAATTTCTGATTCCGTAAACTCTTCTTCAGTCAGAAATTTTTCGAGTAATGCTTCATCGGTTTCTGCGATCGCTTCAAGCAAAATTGTTCGATATTCGTCAGCTTGAGCTTGCAGTTCCGATGGAATCTCAGTTTCGACAATTTCCTTTCCAATATCGTCTTTATAAATTTCAGCCCTCATTTTGATCAGATCGACAATGCCGATAAAATCACTTTCGCTGCCAATGGGAAGCTGAATGGGAGTTGCATTGGCTTGCAGTCGTTCTCGAATCTGGTCGCGCACCCTGAAGAAATTAGCACCAGTACGATCCATCTTATTGACGAATACGATGCGCGGAATCCCGTATCGATTCGCCTGTCGCCAAACCGTTTCCGATTGAGGCTGGACCCCACCAACAGAGCAAAAGACCACAACTACACCATCAAGAACGCGCATTGAACGCTCTACTTCAATCGTGAAGTCGACGTGACCGGGGGTATCGATAATGTTGATTTTGTGATCTTTCCAGCTAGTAGTAATAGCGGCGGCGGTAATGGTGATGCCCCGTTCTTGCTCCTGTTGCATCCAATCCATTACGGCAGTCCCTTCATGGACCTCGCCTAACTTATGGGCAACGCCGGTATAGAACAAAATACGTTCAGTGGTAGTCGTTTTACCCGCATCAATGTGGGCCGCGATACCAATGTTACGAACGCTTGCTAAGGGAACAGTGCGCGCCACGGGAGCCTCCTTGCCTGCTGGTATGAATTCGACAAATAGCATAAAAGCCAGCAGAACTTAGAAGATGACTGACTATCTTCGAGTCCCTACTGACTTTAAAACTGAAAATCTTTAGTAGCGATAATGGGCAAATGCTTTGTTTGCTTCTGCCATACGATGGGTCTCTTCACGCTTACGGATTGCCCCTCCTGTTTCATTGGCTGCATCCATAATTTCGTTGGCAAGCTTTTGCTGCATTGAACGACCGCCCCGATTACGTGCAAACCCAACTAGCCAGCGCAGAGCCAGCGTGGTCCCACGGCCTTGCCGAACCTCCATCGGAACCTGATAGGTTGCGCCACCAACCCGGCGAGCTTTCACTTCCACCAACGGCGTGATGTTACGAACAGCGGTTTCAAACGTTTCAACTGGATCATTGCCAGTACGTTCTTTAACAAGGTCCAGAGCACCATAAACAATTCCCTGGGCTAAAGACTTTTTACCGCGGGTCATGATCCGACGAATGGTCATGCTAATGAGGCGACTCTGATACAGGGAGTCCGGTGGAATCGGACGAGCTTTGCGGGTTGAACGACGAGACATGATTAATGGGTTGAATACAGAAAAATATGCGTTGAAGGCGAAAAAATGGAGAGAAATCAAAAAGCGCTAAATGGTTAGCCTTTCGGCTTCTTGGCGCCGTATTTTGAGCGCCCTTGATTCCGCTCTTTAACGCCTGTTGCGTCTAAAGTTCCGCGGATAATGTGATAGCGAACGCCCGGTAAGTCTTTGACCCGTCCACCCCGAATAAGCACAACGGAATGCTCCTGCAAATTATGACCAATCCCTGGAATGTAAGCAGTCACCTCAAATCCAGACGTTAAGCGTACACGAGCAACTTTCCGGAGAGCTGAGTTCGGCTTCTTAGGTGTTGTCGTATAAACGCGAGTGCAAACGCCTCGGCGTTGAGGGCATTCTTTTAAAGCGGGGGACTTGGTCTTGGATTTCGCTTTGAAACGCTCGTTACGAATTAACTGCTGGATCGTGGGCATAGGGTTTGAGGTCGCGAATAACTTCTTTTGACATTAGATATTGAGTACCGTCACAGTTAAATTGACCATGCTTTAGCTGGTTACAGTGACAATCGCTTATTGTATCGAACTTTGCTGATTCTGGTCAAAAGTTAGCGGAAAAAACTATCTCGCCGAGCCTTTCTATAAATCTAATAACTCGAAAGAAAGCCCACAACTACAAATATTGGCAGCTAACGCGTTTGTAAATCGAAAGCCACCACCCATGAGGTCGCTCGCATAATCAATCTGTAAATCTCTAATCTTTTCGGCGGTCTCGGGCGAAATAATTAAAACTTCGCTGTCAATCTCAAATTTCACATCCTTAGGACGCTGCTGATCAAAGCTGAAACGATAGTAGTAGTTAAAGCAGCCCCCGGCGACCACTTCGAGTCTAAGTGGCTTCTGTAGGCCCCGACAACGACACAAACGGCTGATTTCTATTTGGGCGTCGGGAGTGAAAGTAATCATTGTCCTTGCTGGTAAATTCCCAAGACCCAATTTTATGGGAGATTTACCCTTTTTTCGAGAAGGTCAGCGCCTCTCCGCTTAGCTTCTAGCGTAATCGTCTTGAAAACGGACAATATCGTCTTCGCCAAGGTATTCTCCATTTTGAACTTCAATCAGAACGAGTTTTATCACGCCTGGGTTCTCAAGTCGATGCGCATATCCTTGGGGTACATACGTGGACTGATTGCTACAGAGAATTTGTTCTTTCTCGCCGCAGGTGACTTTAGCTGTGCCCGAAACCACAATCCAATGCTCACTGCGGTGATGATGCATCTGTAGACTTAGGCGATGACCGGGATTAACTTCAATTCTTTTGATTTTGTAGCCAGGTCCTTCTTCTAACGTTGTAAAGGTCCCCCAAGGACGCATTTCAGTAGGAGCAGCCTGAGGGTTGGGGGACAAGTTCGCTAGCTCAGCTGAGAGTTCGGGCGCTGTTTTGGTTTCTAGCATGCTTAAAGAAATGGCTAAATGGTGACAAGAATCAAACGTCGTTATGGTCTGAAAATGATGGTTTCTTGACCAAACTTAGCAAATAGTGACAGAGGTTGTTAAGAGCAAAATGTCGAAATTGAACAATTTTGCGTTCTCTTGATATTTGGAGCCGAGGATTTTTGGCGATAAAGACGCAATAGGATTAGAGTCTTCGACTCATCATTGCTTGGGCAAAACATCAATTACGGAAACGTTCAAATAATCCCAGCCCATTGTGAACTCGTGCAGCGGTGGCCGGCGGGCGATTAATTAGCTGATTGCCCAGAGCGAGAGCAGTTGAGCTGCCGCCATCGAGATTAAGCGCCTGGTGCGCCCGGAGTCGCTGCATAATCTGAGCCAGTTCCGCGAGTGATGCTCCTTTGAGATCGCGAGCTTCTGAAACTGTCACGAGCAAAAGTGTTTGGTCAGTTGTGATTCCGATGGCACTGCGTTGCGCTTTTTGGCGATTGAAGGCGGGGCTAAATCCCTCTTGCAATGCGTCTAAAACAATATTTCCGTTTTGCAGAAGCAAAGGACCCGCCCCCATGAGTTCTGGATAAGTTTCTGCCCACGTAGGTACAGTTTGAGGCGTTAGATTGACGCTCGCTCCAGCTGGTAGTAAGTCGGGAAATACCGCTTGGGCGCGGTTAACGAGTAGGTAGCCAGGATTGGGAATGGGAATGGCTTGGGTATTTGCCTTGGGAACAGTGATAGCGGCTTGTAAGGTGTCGTTCACGACGGGAATTAACATTTCACCGTCCGTTATGGGGGTATAGGTTCCGCCCCATGTGGGAGTATAACGGGCCAATCCAGCCTGAACATACCCGCTGTTGAGATGGGTAATAGGCAAGGATTCGCCGTTTACTTGCAGTCTCTCGCGCAGGGTGAGGCGAGCAGTTTCGAATTGTCCTGCTGCATTCCACCCTATGACGCCACGGTTGAGAATGGGGCCAGAGTGCCAGCGTTGTCTGGTTTTGAGGGCACCCAGCGGCAGTTGATTGTTGCGATTAAAAAAGCCCGCATTAATCGCTGCGATCGCATGATTGTTTTGGGCAATTTTAGCCAACGGCAACGTCCCTGCTGCGCCATCAGGATTGGCGGTTATCGGGCGTAGGACAAAGTTGCTGGTCGAATAATTCGGAATGGCTAACCAGGTTACGGTGAATTCCCGTACTGCCATCTGAGGGGCTGATACGGCGATGGTTTGGCGATGCCAGTAGAGCCCGGGACGCCACTGAATGACTCGCTCTGATTGCCGGGGTGGAGTCTGATAAATATCCAGCTGATAGGTGCCGTCATAGTGATTGGTTCCCAGGGCTGGCTGAGCGCCAGGCTTCAGGGGGATCCTTAGCAAGAATTCGCGATCGCGGATTTCCCAGCGGGGAGTTTCATCCGTATCGGGTCCAACTAAGTCTATTTCGGGTAGCAGTGCCGGATCTGCGATCGCAGAAAATTTCAGTAGTAAGTTTTTACGATCTTGCTGCCGTTCCCAAACAGGCGGTTGGGAGAATTGAAGGGTTAAGCGTTGATGATCGGGGGTTTGAGTCAACCTATTCAATTGGGCAGGTTGCGTGTCAATGATTAAGCGCGTACCGTCGGTATGAAGTTTCCAACCAGCTTGCTGAGCCAGAGCATTTAGCGACAGGTAACGATAGGGTGCAGACCAATACGTCGGCGTTGTGGAGCGTGTAAACCACTGGAGAGCTTGCACTTCGGGTTGAGGGCTGCTCCCTAGCTGTATACCCAGCAGACGAGTAAGCGCGGTATCGGCAATCCCCAAGTGCTGGGTCTCGCCCGCTGGCCATTGTCCCCAGGGGACAGAGTGAGTAGTTCCATTGATTTGGACTTCGGTTCCTTGAGTCAGCAGCATTGAAGAGACCGATGCATCAGCAATCCTGGGGAAGGCAGAACTCGGGGGAATTGGCGAGCGCTCTGAACCCACAGAAACTGCGGGTAATCCCAGCAATAGCAGCCCGATCAGACCAAAAACTCGACGAAAGTCCATGTTTAGAAAAATTCAATGATGAGGAGACTGGCTAGACTAAATCGAACCACATGATTAATCCTGTCGTTTAAACAGGGGGCACTTGATTAATGGGTTCATTTAAATTTTCGATGTGAAGAGCAAACAGGCGTTATCCCAATTTGCTAAGTACAGAGCTGATCCGTTGACCCAAGACGATAGTCAGCGCTTGATCTCAGCTTGAAAAGTCGACTTCATTCGAAAATTCCAGTTCCTGAAATTGCTTTTTTGAACACAATGCTTTGTCTGATTTAGTCATTATTTAGGTAATGACAGAGAAGGAATCAAGCAAGTTAATCGGTTTGACAGGAAGAGCGTTAAATAATCGAGAATGCAACAGATTTAATAAGTCTTTATAATATTGGCCACCAAACGATTCAAGGCTGCACTGTACTGTTGGATTAAATGGTGAGAGTTCTTCATTGAATTCCCGAACGGTTGGCTAATTGTTCTAAATCAAAATTCCAAGTATTCGGAATTTCTTAAAGCTCTTCACTATTGTTTAGCTCCAATGCTTTGTGGAGTTCCTGGCTTCGCTGCCCTTGGCGGGTGAGCTTGAGTAAAATGGCTTAACCTTACTCAAAATAGTTTTATGGAGCGCCGCTGCTCCAGTAAGATGGCGGTCCGAGTCATCGCAATTAATGCCTTTTCTATTTGCCAATTAACCGCATGAATACGCCCTTCTCCCATTCAAATCATTCTTCGAGTATTTTGACTGACTTGCCATCTGCCAACACACCCACAGAAGGGCAGCCTTGGTTGGTAAAGGAGCGGGATGCTTGCGGCGTAGGATTTTTGGCCAATCTAGACGGCAGCAACACCCATCATTTAGTCGCCCAGTCTTTAGTGGCGCTGGGTTGTTTGGAACACCGGGGTGGATGTAGTGCCGATCGCGATTCTGGCGATGGTTCGGGCGTGATGACCGGGATACCGAAAGCCCTCTTTGCACAGTGGTTTGCTGATCAAGGCTTCGAAACTCCTGCCGATGAGGCTTGGGGCGTAGGCATGGCGTTTCTGCCTCAAGATCCTGATAAGTTAGCTCAGGCTCGAACTTCAATTGAAAATGAGATTAAGAACGCGGGGCTAACGTGCTTAGGTTGGCGAGTGGTGCCGGTGTGCCCGGACGTTTTAGGTGTTGAAGCACGCAAAAATCAGCCTCAAATTGAACAGGTCATTGTGTCTAGTCCCGAGGGGCTGCGGGGAGACGAACTAGATCGCCAGCTCTACATTACGCGATCGCGAATCGGGAAAGCCCTCAGCGATGACTATTACTTCTGTTCATTCTCTTGTCGGACGCTTGTCTATAAGGGCATGGTGCGGTCCGTAGTATTGGGCGAATTTTATACAGACCTGAAAGATGAGCGGTATGAATCTCAATTTGCGGTTTATCACCGGCGCTTTAGCACAAATACAATGCCTCGCTGGCCGCTGGCTCAGCCGATGCGTCTGCTCGGGCATAACGGGGAAATTAATACCCTTTTAGGCAATATCAACTGGATGGCAACCCGGGAGGCTCATTTATCGGTCCCTGGCTGGGAGCCGGGCGAACTCGAAAGCTTGCGCCCCATTGTCAATTCGCAGCAGAGTGATTCTTTCAATTTAGATAGCGCTATGGAATTGCTGGTCCGAACGGGCCGTACTCCCTTAGAAGCGTCCATGATTTTGGTGCCGGAGGCTTATAAGAATCAGCCGGAACTGGATGCCCATCCTGAAATTGTCGATTTCTATGATTTCCATAGCGGATTTCAAGAGCCGTGGGATGGTCCGGCGCTTTTGGTTTGTAGCGACGGACAAAAAGTGGCTGCCATTCTCGACCGCAATGGCTTGCGTCCCGCTCGCTACTGCATCACCAAAGACAATTTGGTCGTGGTTGCGTCTGAAGCAGGTGTGATTGATTTAATAGAGGCCGACATCCTTGAAAAAGGGCGTTTGGGCCCGGGTCAACTGTTAGCCGTAGACTTAGCAGAAGGGACTGTACTCAAAAATTGGGAGGTTAAACGGCAAATCGCCGGAGCACGGCCTTACGGTGAATGGCTCAAACAGCGTTACATCATTGAGCCGGATACTTCCTACCAGACTGCTACTCAATTGGAGCCGGCTGATTGTTTAAAGCAGCAAGCTGCTTTCGGCTTTACCGCAGAAGATGTGGACATGATTGTGGTGCCGATGGCCACACTGGGAAAAGAGCCGACTTTCTGTATGGGAGACGATATTCCCTTAGCTGTTCTTTCCACAAAGGCTCACGCTCTCTACGACTACTTCAAGCAGCGGTTTGCGCAGGTCACCAACCCTCCCATTGATCCTCTCCGGGAGAGCTTGGTGATGTCGTTGAATATGTTACTCGGCAAGCGGGGCAACTTAATGGACGTTCAGGCTCAGGATGCCCGGCAGTTGCAAGTGGATTCGCCGGTTCTCAATGAAGCTCAACTCAGCAAAATTAAGAACTCCGGGTTTAGCGTCACTGAGCTGTCTACTCTTTTTGTGATCGCAGACGGGAGTGCTGGCTTCAAGGCTCGTCTGGAGCAGCTATGTGCGGAGTCTGCCCAGGCGGTACGCGCCGGTGCAGAGGTCTTAATTCTTAGTGATCGCGCGGGGGGGCAAACGGTTAATGCAGATTTGGCCTACTTGCCTCCACTAGTAGCGGTGGGTGCAGTTCACCACCATCTAATTCACGAGGGTCTCCGTTTGGATGCGTCGTTGGTCGTTGATACGGCGCAATGTTGGAGCACTCATCATTACGCATGTCTAGTCGGTTTTGGGGCCTCTGCCATTTGTCCGTATTTAACTTGGGAGACCATTCGCCAGTGGTGGAATGACTCTCGGACCCAGAGCCTGATCGAGAAGGGGACCCTTGAACGTATTTCCCTGGAAACTGCCATGGCGCGTTATCGCAAGTCAGTTGAAGGTGGACTGTTAAAGATTCTCTCCAAGATGGGCATCTCCCTGCTGTCGTCTTATCACGGCGCGCAGATTTTTGAAGCGATTGGTCTGGGCGGCGATTTGGTAGCGCTCGCATTTAAGGGCACCACATCCCGCTTAGGCGGCTTGAGTATTGCCGATTTAGCGGATGAAACATTGGCGATTCATCACCGGGCGTTCCCTAATATGGTGGGTAAGCGGCTGGAAAACTTAGGCTTTATTGCTTGCCGTAATCAGGGTGAATACCATATGAATTCCCCCAAGATGGCAAAGGCGCTGCACAAAGCCATCAAGGATAAGCAATACGATCACTACGAGGTGTACACCAATTTCCTCGAGACCAGGACGCCCACGGCTCTGCGGGATCTACTGGATTTCAAATCTGATCGCGAGTCGATTCCCCTAGACCAAGTCGAACCGGTCGAAGAGATTGTTAAGCGTTTTTGTACCGGAGCGATGTCCTTGGGTTCACTGTCACGGGAAGCCCATGAAACCCTCGCAATTGCCATGAATCGAATTGGCGGTAAGTCGAATTCCGGTGAAGGCGGTGAAGATCCGATGCGTCAAGAAGTGATTCAGGACGCGACTCCGGAAGGCTTATCCAAGCTGTTCAGTCATTTGCAAGGGTTGCGCAATGGCGACACTCCCAACTCAGCCATTAAGCAGGTTGCATCGGGGCGGTTCGGCGTCACGCCAGCTTATTTGATGAGCGGGCGGCAAATCGAAATCAAGATGGCTCAGGGCGCCAAGCCTGGAGAAGGAGGTCAGTTACCTGGCAAAAAGGTAAGTCCCTACATTGCAATGCTGCGGCGTTCCAAACCTGGAGTTTCATTAATTTCTCCTCCGCCGCACCACGATATTTACTCCATTGAGGATTTGGCGCAGCTCATTTTTGACTTGCATCAAATTCATCCTCAAGCCCAAGTGTCAGTAAAGCTTGTGGCAGAAATCGGGATCGGCACAATTGCCGCAGGGGTCGCGAAGGCCAATGCGGATGTGATTCAAATTTCCGGTCATGATGGCGGAACGGGCGCATCCCCCTTAAGCTCAATCAAGCATGCGGGCAGTCCTTGGGAACTCGGTGTGACTGAAGTTCACCGGGTTCTAATGGAAAATGGCTTGCGCGATCGCGTCTTGTTGAGAGCGGATGGTGGCTTTAAGACCGGCTATGACGTCGTAATGGCTGCGCTGATGGGGGCGGAAGAATATGGCTTTGGCTCGGTCGCAATGATTGCGGAAGGCTGCATCATGGCTAGGGTTTGCCATTTGAATACTTGTCCGGTGGGTGTCGCAACCCAACAGGAGCGGCTGCGTAAGCGCTTCCCTGGAACGCCAGAGCATGTGGTCAATTTCTTTTACTTTGCGGCAGAAGAAGTACGCTCGTTGTTAGCAAAACTCGGCTATCGCAAGCTGTCTGACATTATCGGCCGTGGAGATATTCTGACACCGCGAGCAGGCGTAACCTTGAGTAAAACCCAATCTTTGAATCTCGATTGCCTCACTCAACTGCCTGATGCCCGCAGTGATCGCAGTTGGTTGGAGCATGGCGCTGTCCATACGAACGGGCCTGTTTTGGATGACGACCTGCTGGCAGATGACGACATCTTGGCGGCGATTCGAGACTGTGGTGTCGTGGAAAAAACTTACAAAGTGGTCAACACAGATCGCTCTGTGGGTGCCCGTCTATCCGGTCGGATTGCGTCGCAATATGGTGACAAGGGCTTTGAGGGCGAAATTACGCTGAACTTCTATGGGTCTGCTGGGCAGAGTTTTGGTGCCTTTAACCTGTTAGGCATGAAGCTAGTTTTGACGGGTGAATCCAACGACTACGTTGGCAAAGGCATGAACGGAGGTGAAATTATTATCACCCCGCCTCCTGAAGCGCCGTTTATCGCCAGTGAAAATGTTTTGATTGGCAACACCTGCTTATATGGAGCAACCGGTGGTACGCTTTATGCCAATGGTCGCGCGGGCGAGCGTTTTGCTGTTAGGAATTCCAAAGGCACTGCCGTCATTGAAGGAGCGGGCGATCACTGCTGTGAATATATGACCGGCGGTGTAGTGGTTGTACTCGGCAAGGTTGGACGTAATGTTGGCGCGGGGATGACCGGCGGTTTAGGTTATTTCCTGGATGAAGAAGGGACGTTTGAAGCGAAAGTAAATCGGGAGATTGTCAGCACCCAGCGAGTCATTGCTCCCGCCGGAGAAAAGCAACTCAAAGACTTGATTACAGCTCATGTTGATCGGACGGGCAGCCCTAAAGGTCAGCAGATTTTAGGTGATTGGGAAATTTATTTGCCTCAATTCTGGCAGGTTGTACCGCCTTCTGAAGCTGACACCGCCCCCGCGAATCCGGAAGTTGCTGTAGCAGATAAGGCGCTAACCTCGGTCTAATTTTAGACGTTTTTGAATAACTAAATATCGATTTTGGGGGCCGCTCAACAGCGGCCTCTTTTTTGGCAGGAATTCTGTTTTAACCTGAGTTCAGGTTAAGCGATCACAGGGAGTACCTTGCCAGCAGATATTTTCGGCTTTTTTCGATTATCTAAACCGGCAGTTGAAGTAAATTTTTTGCTTCTCCTGCCATTCGTTGGGCTTTGGTCACTGACATGGTCGACCTTCAACGCCCTGTACTTGAGTCTCGCTATAGCAGCTAATGTTTGCTCTACTTGGATTTTGACGTATTTCGTCTGAGATAAAACCCTTGATGGCTGAAGTTCTGTCTAATAATCAACCATTTTCTTATCCCGAACTCAGGTTGTTTTAGTCTGCGCAAACCGACTCTGGCCGCTATTCTGGCGTCGGTTCTTTGGACCAGAAGGCTTTCTTTTCATCTCTGTGATCAGAAAACTAATGTCACTATGGTCATTGATTCTGATTTTCCAACCTAATGACCGACCTTTTTCAGCCCTATCGGCCGTTTTGCGGCATCGCAACGACTCAAGCTGCTTACGAACAACTTCGTCCGATTTGCGAAGAGCAGCAAGCGCCTTTATGGGTATCGCCAATCGTCGAAATCGTGGGCTACGGACAGGCGCATGAGGGTTCACTAAAAAGGCTGATCGCTCAGCTTTGGAGTGAGCACAAGGATTTCATTTTTGGGTTGGCGTTGGGGGCAACCGTTCGCCTAATTGCGCCTTTATTAAAAGACAAAGCAACCGATCCGGCAGTGATTGTGCTGTCCGGACAGCAGGTCATCAGCGTTACCAGCGGTCATCAAGGCGGTGGTGATCGCATGACCCTATTACTGGCTAACTACCTAAATTTGGAACCGATCATCACGGGCGCATGTGCTCAAACCGGGCTTCCGGCGATCGATTTACTCGGACAACCGTTTGGCTGGAGAAAAGGCACTGGGGATTGGACGCAAGTGAGTGCTGCGATCGCAAATCGTAAACCAGTGCAAATTATTCAAGAATCCGGATCGGAATTCTGGCAGGCACATTTACCCCGTGAACATTCGTTGACATTTGGATTTCCAGAAGCGAATGAACCCGCATCGACCCCCGCCGCTCGGGTTTGGATAAGCCACACTCAAAGATCCTTTGCGACGGATAGTCAGCTCCCGAAAGTTCAGTGGCATCCCCGTGTTTTGTGGGTCGGGATTGGCTGTGAGCGTGGAACGTCTCAGGGATTAATTGCGAATGCGATCATAAAAACCTTTCAACAGCAGCATTTGTCGATGAATGCGATCGCAGGGCTAGCCAGCATTACCCAAAAAGCGGATGAAGCCGGATTATTAGCTGTTGCTGCCGAGCAAAACTGGCCGCTCGAAATCTTTACGCCGGAAGAACTCAAAACGATTCCGGTGCCCAATCCATCGGACTATGTGACAGAAACGGTGGGATCTCCTAGCGTTGCAGAAGCCTCAGCCTTAGCCGCCGCACAACGCTATTCACAGAAGCCTGATACGTCTCTGCTCGTTGAAAAGCGAGTTTTTCGCGGGGACGGGGCCGTTACTGTTGCCGTTGGGATCGCAGAACGCGAATATTTGGGGCGGCAAGGCAAACTGTGGTTGGTCGGGACTGGTCCAGGGTCTTTAGCGCAGATGACGCCAGCCGCGCAGAGTGCGGTGAAAGAAGCCGATGTGATGATTGGTTATCAGCTTTATCTCGATTTGCTGACACCCTTGCGACGAGCCGGACAAATTGTCGAAGCGTTTCCTATCACCCAAGAACGGCAGCGGGCAGAGCGCGCGTTGGAACTCGCGAATTGGGGGTTAACCGTGGCGGTGGTCTCGTCGGGAGATTGTGGCATTTATGGGATGGCAGGGTTAGTGCTGGAGCTGTTGCAGCAGCAGGAATTAACCGAAATTCCTGTGACGGTATATCCGGGAGTTTCTGCCCTGCAATCAGCCGCCTCTCGGGTGGGGGCTCCTTTGATGCACGATTTTTGTGCCATTAGTCTCAGCGATTTACTCACGCCTTGGGAGGTCATTTGTAAGCGTTTGGACGCGGCTGCGATCGCAGATTTTGTGACGATTCTCTACAACCCCAAATCGGTGAAACGGACCCAGCAAATTGAGCAGGCTCGGGAAATTTTCCTCAAACATCGTGACCCACAAACACCCGTTGTGATCGCGACTTCTCTGTATCGACCGCAAGAACGGATTCAGCTCACCACCTTGGCCGAAATGCTGACCCATCCCATCGATATGCTCAGCACTGTTTTGATCGGGAATGGTAGTACCCGCCGCTGGCTTGATTACCTGGTGACGCCACGCGGCTATCTCGGAAAGGACGACCAGACGCGATAAACTTTAAAAAAAGTAACAATGCGTAATGCGCCGAATTGAAATATGTCTAAATATTCCGAGTCAGTGGACTCTCAGATGTCCAGTACAGCCTTTTACAAACTTGTCGATAAAGAGGGAGGTTTTGGCAGTCCTTATGATGCCCGTGATGCGGCTGAAATCGTTTTTCGGACCTTGCGAGATCTTATGACTACGGAAGCGGCCGATCGCATCAAAGACGAGCTGCCGGATGATGGAAAAGATAGTCTGAAATCCATTTGGCAGGATACAAATCCCTTGGTGAATTGGCTGAGTCGTGTGCGTCCGCCGATGGATATCAAGGATAAGTCCTTTCTCTTTCGCATCCAACAGGAAGCTGGCTTAGCGCCTGATGTCACTTCAACGCAAGCTGTATTAGCTGTTTTCAAGGCGTTAAAACAAACCCTGTCTGAAGCTGGTGCCAAAGAGGTTAAAACGGTTCTTTCCGGGTCGGTTCAGCAACTTTGGGATCAAGCCTAATCGCTTACGCTCCCTCAAATTAAGTTAACTCACTGGTGTTGAGAGCAATCGCCTGGACTGGTGTTTGAATTAAATCCTTGGCGGATGTCCGATATTGCCAGGTAATTCCTGCCGCGAGTAAGCATACTACCGGAAGTAAGCTCAGGACCCAGGTGTCTCCGAGCTGAGACTGTAACAGTGGTAAGCCAAAGGTTCCGGCTACTGCTCCCAGTTTTGCGATCGCGGCCGCTAAGCCAGCACCACTTGCACGAATTACGGGCGGAAAGACTTCCCCTGAGAGCAGGAAGGTAGTGGCGTTTGGACCCGCATTCATCGACAGATTAAACACAATAAAGCCGATAAATACGAGACTCAGCCCCCAAGTCGTCTCGGCATTTTGGGTACTGGCATAGGCTAAAACGGCTAATCCGATCGCCATGCCCACAAATCCGCTGATTTGTAGCCGAACACGACCCCAGCGCTCTACTAGCCAAATTGCCAGTAGAAATCCAAAAATTAAAAAGCAGTCCACTAACGCGGCCCCTTGAGCCGCAGCAGTTTCCCTCGCTAAAAAACTGTCCTTGCCCGAAAATGCGATCGCACTAATAATCGTCGGTGTAAATATGCCTACGCCATAGGTCGCTATATCCTGCAAAAACCAAGGTACTGATGCCAAGAGGGTACGTGATCGATATGGCGCCGAAAACAATGAGCCATAATTCGTAGCTTCTGTTTCTGGTGGGGGGTCTGATTCCGCCGTGATGGTGATTTCTTTCGCCAACAAAAATGATGCTGTTTCTGAGGCTAACTCATATTCTTGACGAGCAATATGATAAGACGGGCTTTCTAGCGTAAAGCCCAGGCGTAAAGCCGCAACCCCCAACGCCAACCCCCCCCCAATCCCCAACATGATTCGCCAGGCATACTGTATCGCTAGCAGCTCTCCCCCAGTCATAGTGCTGAAAGCTTTAATCACGACTACACCTGTTATGGCGCCTAACAATGCGCCCACTGCCTGAAAAGCGAACGCACCAATCACCATCTGACCGCGACGTCGCGCTGGAATATTTTCCGTGATATACGAGACACTTATCGGATAATCTGCACCAATTCCCACGCCAACCACAAAGCGAAACAGCACCAACGCTTCTACATTCCATGCCAGAGCTGTGCCTGCCGTCGCTAAGACAAAAATTACAACATCTATCACCAACATTTTTTGACGTCCAATACGATCCGTTACCGGACCCAACGTCAAAGAGCCGAACAGAGAACCCGCGATCGCGGCAACAGCCGTTAAGCCAATAGCGGCTGCACTTAGCTGAAAATCCTGCTTTAGGAACGGCAAGGCTACGCCGATGATAAAAAAATCAAATCCATCCAGCATGATCAGACCCGCTGAGAGCGCCCACAGCAGCCACATATTGCGGGTCAGGGGGGAGGCATTGAGTTGTTGCTCAAAACGATTGCTCAATGAAAAGTCCATAAGAGCTGGAGAAAGGAGGGACTAAGCCTCTTTAGGCTAATCACCAGCTTAGACGTAGCCCTTGTTTTTCCAGATATGTTTGCAATTCCGACATGCGTCCAGCTGGAATGATATCTGCTGGTTCTAACTCGGTTGCGTCGGTCGTCAGCCAAGCCGCAGTGACTCCCGCCGCACCACCGATGGCATATTCCCCGTGATGAATTCGAGTTACCGCATTGACGATATGACTGACTGCGATCCCCTTACCGCCGATAAGCGCATTATCGACGCCTTGAGGAATGAGCGCTTCCAAGGGAATTTGGACTGGTCGCACCACAAATTCACGAGCTGGCGCACTGCCCGCCTCTCCGGATGGCTCCCAGTTACGATAGCGACAGCCATGCATATCGATGTCGTAGTGAGTCACACCCATCACCGAGCCGCTGAAATCTCTCCCGCCAGGCAAATCTTTGCGTAAATCCGCTTCCAGCATTAAAAATTCCGGTTGCTCTGCTGTTGATCGCCCCAAAATTCGCCGCCCTTCCCGGATATAGGGCACCATGCTTAACCCCGATTCAGTGCCAAAGGGACTGTCTGCCCCCGCCAAATACTGCAATTTAAAAGACGGTTGAGATTGAGTATCAATGAGCCAATCTGCAAACAATAGTGCCCGCTCTTCCCCATGTCTGAGGGCTGCGATCGCGATGCCTCCTAGCCAGTTTTGCTGTTGACCCGATTCAACCAGTTGGTCTGCGGTCAAAATCAGCGGTGGATTCATCCAAGTCCAGTCATTGCCACGGTTCCAGTTGACCAGAGTGATATCCCCCTCACTCGGTGTGCCGGTAAAGGGATCATTCCTGGTGGTGCTGAAGATGCGGCGGTAGTGGAAAAAACTGCGTCCAGAAAAGACGGGAAATCCTTCAAACTGAAAATCTCGATGATGTTCGTGGATGGGATAGCCGGGTTCAGTGGGCACAAAATAGGTCAGCTCGTCTTTGCGATCCTGTCCGAGTTGTAGACCGAAGGTGTAGGTAAATGCTTGAGTGCAGTCCGGGTTATCAAAATCAGACGCGTTGACTTCGCCTGTCGTGGCTTTGGATTCAGACCCTAACCGGTGCGGAATTCCTGCCCAGCCCACCAATTCCCCGGTATCGGTAGCATCAATGACGATCAGCTTTTTCCCAGCGGGCGCCTGCAGTTTGAGGGCTTTTTTCGTAAAATTCTCATCCTCTGACCACCCATACCAAGACGCAAGTTCCCGAGAAAGGCTGCCGCTGGGGGCCGTGTTCGGATTTTTTTGCGATCGCGTAACGGCGTAGATAGCCGTAATCTCCCGTCCCGTCTCGTCAAATTCTGCTCCTTTGAATGCCGTTTGAGTCGCCCATTGACTGTTGGGAGAACTGGGAACCGCCAACTCCAGGAAGTCCGCCGCAGCTTCGGCACCCTGACGAGGAGGAAAACAGAGATGTCCGACCCAACAGCTATTGATATCAGCCACTGGGGTGTCGGCTGGCAAGTCATGCCAATCGGCTGCTCCTAAAGGCTGCCTAGCAATGGTTTGTTTAAAGGTCTGCCAGCTAGCCGAGTAATTCTGTTTGGCGCGCATGGCCAACGACTCATCGATCGCGGAAACTCCTTGGGCGCTGATCTGACCGCCCAGCCAAGGAGAAACTTCAATTAAACAGGTCTGGGCACCGGCTTTCATCGCGTGATATGCCGCCGCGATGCCCCCCAAAGAGCCTCCAATTACAGCCACTTCGCATTCCCAGATTTGCGCCTGAGGCAAGGGATTTAAGGCTGGACGACCGTTCGCTAAATATTTGGGAGGGGGTTCTGGGACATGTGTAACTGTTTTGCGATCACAACTCCAGAAGAGACCGCTTAAAAGGCACAAACCAGCGGTCCCCAATTGTCGGCCAACAGATCGTAAGGGCATGCGCGACGATGAACTCTCTGCAGATCTAATAACGAATATGCAGTGTAACTTGTGCCGAAACGCTTGTTTCTCCACCCACTACCGGCGTCGGAGGTGCGCTGTCAGCACTGAAAGAAGTAACAGCGGCGCGTCCCGGCAAGGATACCGGGAAAGGTCTAGCGGCACCATCGATTTGGATAAAGACAATCTCTTGAGCGCCTAAATCCAGCACGCTTAAAACCGTATTCGCTTTACGCTGAGCATCAGCAACGGCTTTTTCTAATGCACTTTGTTTAGCATTATCAATGGCCTCATCCGCCGCTGAAAAGGAAATATTCTGCACTTTGGTAGCCCCTTGGGCGATCGCGCCGTCAATAATTTCCCCAGTAGCCTCAACCGGGACCTGGAAACTCACCACATTACTTCCGACATAGCCGATTAACTGCGGTTGGTTATTCGTCCGCCGATCGTATTGCGGGTTGAGTCGAATACTGGTCGTTTCCAGCTTCTCCACGTTTTGAGATCGCAAATAATCGATGACGGCATTAGATTGTCGAGCGATTTGTTCTTGAACTTCTGCCGCGGTTTGACCTTGAACTTCAACACCTAATGACACCTGAGCCTGAGTTGTCGGGAGCGACTGCTGCCCCGTGCCGGTAACGGTCAAAATACGCTCAGAGGTTTCAGCAGCCATAGCAGGAGATGGAGAAAAGAGCGAATTCGTCGGGAACGGAGAAACGGCTCCTAACAACAAAACAGCAAACAAAGGGCACAAACGTTTTTGCAACATAGCAGATGTGTTCTATTCACCAGTAATTTCAATTGATCTCCAGTCTGACACTGAGACTGCTTAGTCAGGGTGATGTTGCAATAATGGCAACCGTTTCTTCATGACGCCTACTCCCCAAAGTGCCTTCAACGCCATTATTCCACAGTAACTGACTTCGCCAAATTTCTCGGCTGATCAACATCTAAACCTCTGAGGGCAGCAATGTGGTAAGCCAACAACTGCAACGGCACAACGCTTAAGATTGGCGACAACAATTCATCAACAACCGGTACAACTAAATGATCATCAAACAACTCTAAAGCTGCCTCATCATCACCCGCCATCACACCAATCAAACGCGCATCTCGCGCTTTGGCTTCCTGCGCGTTTGAAAGCACTTTGTCATACACCGTACCCGGCATTGCGATCGCAACTACCGGAACTTTGGAGTCGAGCAGTGCAATCGGCCCATGCTTGAGTTCCCCTGCAGGATAGCCTTCTGCGTGGATATAGCTAATTTCTTTAAGCTTCAGCGCTCCTTCCAACGCAATGGGGAAGTTAATGCCGCGACCGACAAAGACAAAATCTTGGGTCTCGACGAACTCGTGTGCTAATTCCTCAATCGCGTTTTTCTGACTTTCAATGATTAACTCAATTTGTGCTGGTAGCTGGGCGAGTCCTTTAATTAGGCTTTCCAAACGACTTGGACCAATAGTCTGTCGACGATGGGCTAACTCTAAGGTCAGGCAGTAAAAACCCATCACTTGGGCAATAAACGTCTTGGTGGCAGCCACCCCGATTTCGATACCGGCCTGGGTATCGATAAGATGGTCAACCAGCTCACCTAATGAACTTTCCGGTCGGTTAGTAATGCCTAGCAACCGGGATTGATAGGCGTCACCTTTTTCGACCCGACGATAGCGCTCCATTTCCAGCGCCGCTAAAGTATCTGCCGTCTCACCCGACTGGGTCACTCCCACCATCAGCGTATTGGGTGTCAGTGGTGCAGGACTATAGCGGAATTCGGAGGAATAACTGACGGCGGTCGGTAGGTGAGCCAATTGCTCCAGAAGATATTTCCCGACTAAGCTGGCATGCCAACTCGTCCCGCAGGCGACCACATGAATATTATTGAGATCTGCTAAAAACCCGGGCGGCAGCGTTAAATTCACGGGTGAACGCTCGGTAGAGCCCGGTTGCCATAAGTTATCGAAGTAGGATTCAAAACAGGTGCGAACGACATTCGGCTGCTCGTGAATTTCCTTGAGCATAAAGTGCCGGAAGCCCTGTTTCTCAGTTTGGACCGGCGACATATTTAAGACACGGGGCAGCTTGCGTAACCGTTCACCTTGGAAGTTGTAGACCTCCACTCCCAAGGGCGTAAGGCGAGCAATTTCGCCGTTCTCTAAGCTCAGCACCGCTCGCGTATGGGGAACGAGGGCGGTCACATCTGAAGCGCAGAAAAATTCCCCTTGCCCAAAGCCCACCACTAAAGGCGCCTGCTGCCGGGCGACTAGCAGCTCGTCCGGAAAATCCGCCGAAATAACTGCGATCGCAAAAGCACCTGATAATCTTGTGATCGCCGATTGTACGGCATCAAGCAAGGCGTCTGGGGCGTTGAGACTATCGGTCTCGGCTGGTAACAGCGAGGAAATGAGATGGGGAATGACTTCTGTGTCCGTCTCAGACTTGAAGGAATGCCCCGCCACTTCTAATTCTTGGCGCAATTCCCGATGATTTTCAATAATGCCGTTTTGAACCACCGCTATGCGGCCGTGAGCATCCAAATGGGGATGAGCGTTATGTTCTTCTGGTTTACCGTGGGTGGCCCAACGGGTATGACCAATGCCGAGGTGGGCATAAACCGCCTCTCGCTCTAGCTTTTCGCGCAAATTCTGGAGTTTGCCTTTAGCCCGCACCAAATGGATTTCTCCTTCAGCAGCGGTAGCAATCCCAGCTGAATCATAACCACGATACTCCAAACGCTCTAGTCCAGACAGCAAGATCTCTGTGGCGACTTGGGTGCCGATGTAACCTACGATTCCACACATATGCGTATCTCCCGGTCAATTGCTGTATGGGGCTCTTTAGAATAATTTGGGTCAAGTGTAACGCAAGGATTTTTTATCCCATTGCTACCGTCTCGACGGCCGCTGCAGAGCGTGTAGAGTTCGATTTTGTGGAGGTGATTGTCAGTCCAAATTGACAGATGAGGCAACTTAGAAACAACGGGGTCTAAAAATATCGCCTTCACCAGAACGCTTAGGATACGTCTAGTTTTGAGCTTCAATTTTAATGCGTTCTTGTAGGTGCGACCCCTTACGAAGGTGGCGGTTGTTGTACTGGCAAACACCACAAAACAAGGGCTGAAAAGCTGGACTCAACAATGAAGAACCAACTTCTCAGCCCCAGGGGTTAGAGCTTAAAACTAATGGAGTTTAGAAGTTACGAGGCGGACGACTCTCTCTGGGTCGAGCCTTGTTCACTTTCATGGTCCGGCCCATCCAATCAGCTCCGTCAAGAGCTTCAATGGCGGCATTCTCTTGAGCTTCTTCACTCATTTCGACAAAACCAAAGCCGCGAACACGGCCGGTCTCACGATCGACGGGCAGAGAAACATTACTAACTGAACCGTACTCGGAAAAGACCGTTCTCAGGTCTTCCGCAGTAACTTTGAAGGATAAGTTTCCTACGTAAATGGACATGGATTATCTCCGTAAAATTTGAACGTTGTGTTGAGATTGGGATTTCGGAGAGAACCTTTCAAGACTGAACTGGACAAAACCTGTTGAAGCTGAAAACAAAATCTACTGCCGTAATCTTATTCATCGACCACATATTAGCATTCGAAATCCGAGAATACCGAAAAATTTGTTTAAATACGGTACGAATGTTTGCTAAGGGACCTTACCTCCGCACGATCTTCCTCTCTAGCATCGCATTTGGCCGCATAAGGCTTTGCTCGCCAAAGACCCCCAAATTTGCTCAAATCGTCTTCGATCTTGCATGGATGAACAAGTGAAGTTCTATGGATCCCAGCAAATGAGAGGCTCACCAGAGATTGAGTCAAGATTGTACGGTCTTTAGTCAGAACTTAAGTAATACTCTGCCCATCTAGCCGCCGAACCGCGACCAGACTGGGACGTGGCACCTGTTTGTCCCTGTTCGCTGGCCAATTGGAGCCGAGCGGGACGCGCCGATTTTGCATAAAGACATCCCCATTTGTCGTTTGCATCGAGTAGATGCCTGTTGCGCTCCGAGCATTTTGGCGGGGACCGCGAATTTCGCCGGGGTGTTGCAGAGCCATAAATAAGGTTTTGTCGGCGGGTCCGAAACAGGGGCCACAAATTTCGGATTCCATCGGCGCGATCGCAAAGGGAACTGCTACTCCCGCATTTTCTCCCGTCGTTGGGATTACCCAAGCGGAATTATTACCAAACAGTCCCAAGAGCTGACGGGAATTTTCTAGGGGGGCACCAGGGGCATCCAGTCGCACGGAAACCGGACGATTTTGAGCTCCAGAGCCAATATCCGTCACCATCCAGAGGTTGCGTTTGCGATCAAAGGCTAAGTTATCTGGATTGGAGAATCCTGCCCCTTCGCTTCCTTGCTCCCCACCGAGGGCAAACATTTCCCAGCGAAAGGTCTGAGCAGCGGGATCATTGCTATCTTCAATCAATCGCATAATCCAGCCAAATTCATAGTTGGTTTCCCCCTGAGGACCCACAAAAATCCGCCGGTCGGGACCGCCTTCTCTGCTACCCGTGCCCGACGTAAACGCTATGTATAGGCTGCCGTCAGGGGCCAGTTCTGTATCTTCCGGGCGGGCAGTACAGGTGACTCCAACGGCAGACGCGGCAAAATGCGCATCAATTAAGATTGCACCTTGTTTTGCGATCCCCTCCCCAACGTATAAATCACCTAAGGTTTGATATTGCTGTCGATATAATTCAATCTGCTGATCATTCGTCGCAAAGAAGATGCCGCCCTGCTGACGATCGGGGTGGGGCAACGCCACTACTTGCTGATCTTCGCGGAGTTCTGAAACTATTGTGGACGGCCGCACTGGGTCGATGGCTGTTTCCGGCAACAGAGGGAGCCAGCGCCCTATCCCGTCGGGCTCTAGCTGAGCACCATATAGAATCCCCTCGGCAAACAGCTCAGAATTAGCTTTGTCCGTAGGGTCTTTAATCCGTTCTTGGGAGACAAACTTATAGAGATGCCCGCCTCTGCGATCGCAACCGGAATAAACCGTCAGCGGTTGGCCGGTTTCCGCACGAACCGCAACCGCCTCATGGCGAAAACGGCCTAACAGTGTGTGCTTGGTGCCATAGTCGTCCGGATTACTAGGATCGACTTCCACCATCCAGCCGTACTTATTCCCCGCCAGCCCGAAAGCATTGGCTGCTCCCGAAAGCCCCCGTTGTCCAATAATGTATGGGGTATGGAGTGGAGCAAACGATGAGCCATCAGCTTTGACCGCTTCGGGCACCTGACTTTGAAAATTCTCTTCCGCACTGAGGACTGTCCCCCAAGGCGTTGTGCCGCCTGCACAGTTCTGGAATGTGCCGATAATTCGCGCGCCCAGTCCATCTTCATAGCCTAATTTATCCGGCTTGTTGAAGACTGTCACCGCCGGCCCGGTAGATCGGAGGTAGCGATCATCTTCCAGACCACTAATTCCCGTAATACGTCGATCGCCTTCAAATGTGCGTTCCCAGACCCCCTCTGCCGTTTGCCTCATGCCTAAAATCCCCATCCCCAGATCCGTGAGTCCTGCTTTTGCGATCGCAATGAGTTGTCCTTTCAGCGGATTGGAATCAGGCAAATCAGCCACGTTAATTGCCCCACCGCCGTCGAGGGTCTGAAGGACTGATTGAATCGGCAGATTTTTTTTTGTCACCGTTTCATGAGTCGTTAACCACATTGGACCGTCAATGTATTCAAAGTTGACCACTAAAAATCCCCGCTCGGCAGAGTCGGGGATGTAAGCAACGTAGTCGTTATTAAAACCAAAGTGGGAGTCGCCGACTGGGTCGCCCCACGAGGCAATGAGGTCGTAAGTGTAGCCCTCCGGGAGCACCAGTTCATCTTGAACTTCGTAGGTCGCGTATTGAGCTTTTTGTTGAGCTGGATCTAATTTTTCCCAGGGCTGAGGATGGGGCACACGAACCGGGGTAAACAGGAATTTTTGGGCAGCAGATTGAGCCGCTACCGATGATTTACTGGCACTAGACCCTTGGCAATTACTGAGAGACAGCGAAGCCATGCCACTCGCTATGAATAGAAGAAATTCTCGTCGATTGAAAGTCATGATGCGAATGGTCACAATCGGCTAATCTGGGCCAGAACCCTTTCGAGTTAGACAACCTAAAATCAGCGGTCTCCTAAGCGATCTAGCGAAGGCTCTAGCTATACCTACATGATAGCGATTGAATATTTGTGTTTCGGCCTACCAACGTAGTGAGCGATTTGATTGGATAACGCAAGCGTCATCTACGGGCATTTCTAAAATAAGCATTGCGTTACATTTCTTAATGGACGCTCCCCTTTTAATTTAGAAAGCTATGATTTCTCCTCAAATCTTGGTGTGGTTTCGCAACGATCTGCGCGTACATGATCATGAGCCGCTGTGGCAGGCTGCGAAGGCCGGGGGAGGTGTAATACCTGTTTACTGCTTTGACCCGCGACAGTTCAGCGAAACTCGGTTTGGGTTTCCTAAGACTGGACCAATTCGCGCTCAGTTTTTAAGGGAAAGTGTTGAAGCTCTACGGGAAATTTTGCGGAAACTAGGCAGTGATTTAATCATTCGCCACGGAACCCCGGAAACCGTCTTACCTAAGCTTGCCGAAGAATTCAAGGCGACAGCACTCTACTACCACGCTGAGGTAACCGCGGAAGAACTTGCGGTTGAACAGGCCGTAGAGTCTGCGCTCGCAAAACAGACTGACGCAATATACCCGCCGCTTGAAATCAATCGGTTTTGGGGGGCAACGCTGTATCATCTCAACAATCTGCCCTTTGAAATCAGCAAAATTCCAGAACTCTTCACTAGTTTTCGCAAAAAATTAGAGAAGTCCGCCACCGTCGAGCCCGCTTACGGAATGCCAGCAAAGCTGCCTCCTATAAAAGTTTCAGATCGCGGGGAACTGCCAGAGAATTTCGAAAAAGTGACAGTTTGCGATCGCGTCGTTTTGCCCTTTCGGGGTGGAGAGACGGCAGGACAAGCACGACTAAAAGACTATTTTTGGAAAACAAGTGCTTTGCGACGATACAAAGAAACCCGCAATGGAATGTTGGGCGCCAACTACTCGTCCAAATTTTCGCCGTGGTTAGCTCTAGGTTGTTTGTCTCCGCGCTACATCTATGAGCAGGTGCAAGCCTATGAAGAGCAGCGGGTCCGCAATGACTCCACCTACTGGCTTGTATTTGAATTATTGTGGCGAGATTTCTTTCGGTTCATGGCCTTAAAACACGGTAACGTCCTATTTAAGCCTGTCGGAATACAGGGCGTATCCATTCCCTGGAAAGAAGATTGGGAGAGGTTTGATTGCTGGCAGCAAGGAAAGACTGGCTATCCGCTAGTTGACGCTAATATGCGCGAGTTACTAGCGACGGGCTTCATGTCAAACCGCGGTCGACAAAACGTGGCTAGTTTTCTGACCAAAAATCTCGGCATTGATTGGCGTATAGGGGCAGAGTGGTTTGAATCCCAACTCATTGACTATGACGTCTGCAGCAACTACGGAAACTGGAATTACACGGCTGGCGTTGGCAACGATGCGCGCGGTTTTCGGTACTTCAACATCCCTAAACAATCTCGACAATACGATCCCGCCGGAGACTATCTTCGCCATTGGTTGCCAGAATTAGCGAATGTAGCTGGCGACAAAATCCATGAGCCCTGGAAGCTGTCCCAGACTGAGCAAAAGCAATGGGGCGTTAGATTAGGCGTCGATTACCCGCGACCAGTGGTAGATTTCTTCAAATCCGTTAAAGCCAACGAAAATGTTTATCTTGCGGCGGTCGGTTCTTAACGACTTGACTGTTTATCAATAGAGCTAACGTTTACGCTGCCCTGAATTTACCGATCAATCAACACACGCTGTTATCGGGCGCACAGTTTAAATACTCGGCTCGCCCAACGGCTAAAATACTGTGAGCACAAGTCATTGTTAAGAAACATGTATTTCATTGAGGGCGTGAACTACACCCGCAGGCAGTACGCAATAATAACCCCAATTGGTATAGAACAATGCTCTTTAACTGTAGGTTTTACCCAGGCGAAAAAAAGTGTGCTTGATGTATTAGCAACTCAGCTTTTTCGTCAAAAGGTGCGCTGTTGGCTTGGAAGTTCCAATTTAGAGAGTTTTGTTTGACTCCAAGTTAGCTAAATGGAAAAAAAACGACCGCTCTTTCGGGGCGGTTTTTCTCTAATCTTCGAGGGTACTAAATCACTTTAAAAGTCTCCACGCTGATTAAACTCGCCGCAGCAAACTCGTCCCATGGGTATCAGTGCCGCAAGTAGTGTAAAGATCGAACATATCTGCAAATTCGAGCGCCTGTTCTGTTCGCTCACTACTGGCTCGCCAAGGTTTCGGGTTGCCATAAGCGTAAAATGCTTCAATGCCGTCATAACCAATCTTTACCGCTAAGGGCACCAGTTCACTGGGCGGACGACGATAGCGGAAGGGATGGGCTAATACCACTAACCCTCCAGCTGCATGAATTGCGGCAACAACAGTTTCTGCATCAGCTTCGACACCGGATGGACCTTTCCCTTGACAATAACCCTTAATCGCTGGGTGGTTTGGGTCAAATCCGTAACCAAGGGTATGAACGTCCGTTCCGTCTAGATTGGTGGTGATTTCGATGCCCATCCAGAGGTAGGGCCAAGCAACGTCAGGCTGTTCGCGGCGGGCATTGTCGAGCCAAGCTTGAGCCACTAGGTTGCCTTGAACACTATGGTGATCGGTAATTGCCAGACCTTTGAGTCCAATGGCGATGGCTTGTTCGAGTAAAGTTTCCGGTTGCATTTGACCGTCAGAAAAGACGGTGTGCATATGAAAGTTATAAGTTTTGGGGCAACTATCCCAAGTTACGGTTTTCCAGGCTTCTTTAAGAGCATCAGTATCCTGCGCGATCACAGGAGCCTTAATAAGCATCATATTTGGTGCCTTCGTTACATAAAAATAGCTGTATACGTAACTATCTATTTAGATTTGTTAACTCAACTGTATCAGATCTTGACAAAAACGGATTGAGTATAAATGGCTACTGGGGCGGGTGTCAGTGGATAGTCGTTCGGCGTGGGAGGTGTTTTCGGATGAAAATATTACAAAACTCTATATGAGACATTAGATATCTGGAAGGCAAACTGAAATGGGTTCTTGGGGAGCAATCGTGAGGTCCATATCTATTGATAGATACATGTCCTTAGCAAGATCGAGTAGGAAACTTCTGGTTTTGAGTTATTCAATTCAGATGCTTTCTAAAGCGCACCTCCCCAGGTCGCAAAAGTGGCTGTTGCGATAAGGCAAGAAAATATTTTGTGATCGCAAAGCCTCTCCGCCGAACTCTCCGACGAAATTTTGCGCTGCTCAATTAGAGAATTAAGTTGGCAGGGTAAGTCCCAGAACTATCTCTAGGACTTGTTTCCCCTCGTCGCAACTATGTTCTCCGCAATTTGAGCAGCGCCGATGTTTAATCCGCGACTATTTGCGATCGTAACGATCTACCGTAATTCGCCGGAATGACCGGTTACGTTAGCGACAGGCTCAGCCGGTCTACCGAGATATTTGCCGAGAAATTCCTCTGCGATCGCATAGAAATGCAGGCGATTTTCCGGACGGGCAAAACCGTGACCTTCATCGGTATAGAGTGCGTAGGTGACAGGCTTTTCTGCATGGCGCATCGCTTCCACAATTTGCTCACTTTCCGCCTCTTTGACTCGAGGGTCGTTTTTGCCTTGACCAATGAGTAATGGCTTGTTGATTTTATCAACGAAAAATAACGGTGATCGCGACTTGAGAAATTCTTCTTCTGTCTCGATGTTGCCGACGCGGTGTTGGAACTGTGCCATCAACGGTTTCCAGTAAGGCGGAATGCTGTTCATTAACGTCACCAAGTTGCTGGGTCCAACAATATCTACACCACAAGCAAAGGTGTCAGGTGTGAATGTTAGACCTACCAAGGTTGCATAGCCACCATAGGAGCCGCCCATGATCGCAACTTTCGCAGGGTCAGCAATTCCTTTGCCAACAATCCAATCAACTGCATCAATGAGATCATCATGCATCTTGGCTGCCCATTCACGATTACCGGCATTCAAGAACGCTTTTCCGTAACCGGTTGAACCACGATAGTTCACTTGCAAAACGGCATAACCCCGATTTGCTAACCACTGAACTACTGGACTGTAGCCCCAGCTATCCCTTGCCCAGGGTCCGCCATGGACTAACAGCACCGTAGGATAAGGTTTACCTCCGCCTTCCGGGCAGCTTAGATAACCGTGAATTGTCAAACCATCGCGAGCGGTGAAACTCACCGGTTCCATTTCCACCAACGGCAAGTCTTCTAGTTCTGGACGATTGCTAAAGAGTAGCGTGGCGGATTTGTCGGCGCGATTGTACTGGTAGTAGTAGACAGGACCGTTATCGGTGAGATAGGCAACGAGCCAAGTTTCATCGGCTAAGTCACGGCTAATAATCGAAAAATCCCCCGGACGAACCGCCGCTAGCGCCTCGAAGTCAGCACGTAGCGCGTCATCCAAGATCACCCATTCTTGCTTGGCCTTGTAGAAAGAAACCGCTTGAATCCGGCGTTCTCTAGGCGGCGTCATAATGCGACCCACATCATATTGAGGGTCTTCCGCAATGATGGTTTCGGCACGGGTTTCAAGATCGAGAGCGATTAGGCGCTGAGCATTCGCATCGTGCGTGCCTTCCATGTAGAGCGTCCTATTGTCAGCACTAAAGAAAACCGCGCCGCCGCTATCGTCGGGTCCCCATGTGCGCAGGTTTTCCCACTCAGCATCGGGTGTCGAGCGATACTTGAGTTCCGAACCCCCATCTTCAGTCGCCGCGCTAGCGACCCGAATTTCAAAATTGGCGTCGGCAGTCCAACTTACAAAATTACCGGGATTGCTAGCGGCCAGGGTTAAATCTCCTGTGATCAAGTTGAGGCGATAGGCATCAAAAATCTGTGGATTGTTTTTGTTCAAACCCACCAGCATCTGATCCGGGAAATCAGGGTCGAGATCGATAACTTGCGCCCGCACCCCTTCAAAAGGCGTAATGTCTTTAACTTCGTCTGTGGCGAGATTGACGGCGTAGAGATGGAAATTTTCGTCTCCGTCTGCATCCTGGGCATACACCAGTTGCTCGGGCTGATAGGTCCAAAAATAGGAGCGAATTCCACGTTTGGGGTCGTTTGTCAGTTTGCGATCGCGTCCGTCGGGTACCCGTAACCAAACCTGAAGAACATCGTTATCGTCCGGTGCTAAATAGGCTAGATACTTACCATCCGCAGAAAGCTTGGGACTGCTGCGCTGAGGATTACCAAAGAGAATAGTCCGAGGAATTAGGCTAGATTGCGCTGCACTCATAATTTTTATTTATCTTGTTTCGCAGTTCTTCACAATATTGTTACGCAGCGGCTGACGATTCTGAGTATGAGCAATTGACAAAAAGGTGACGATCACCGAACCATCAAGCGATGTAACTCGGAAATTCTGAGCAGACAGAGCCTAAGATCTCCGTTACAAAACTCTCTGTTGCCGGTGATTCGAAGGCAATCAGCGGTCGCCGTATCCCCAGATAGGGCATTGTCGAAACCCTGACCTCGGCGTCAGGATGTATCGGTTTACTGCTCCATTGACGTAGATATTCATGAAAAAAATTGCCCAGGTTGGATTGAGTCTCTTTCTCCTCGCCGGCGTTGTTAGCTGTGGTGGGACGAGCGATCAGGAGTCCAGTTCAGCAGAAAGCGGAACGTTAATTCTCGAAGCCAACGGCGAAGATTTTGTGCGACAAGGATTTGTCACGAAAGACGGCTGGGACATGCAGTTCGAGCATGTGTTTGTGAATTTTGCGATCGCAAAAGCGCATCAAAGCGATCCGCCGTTTGCGCCAGAAGGGGAGGATGAACTCCAAAGCCAGACCACTATCGAGCTAGTGGAAGCCCCCCAAATCGTAGATTTAGCCAGCGGTGACGAGTCAGCGCCTCCCATCCAAGTGCAGGAAGTGACGGCTCCGCTTGGAACCTACAACGCGCTGACTTGGAGCGTGGAACCTGCTAACGACGGTGAGATGGGGGGAATCTCTGTGCAGCTCGTCGGTATTGCCAGTAAAGACGATGTGGTAATTCCTTTTCAGCTGAATCTATCGGATACCCTGAGCTATTCCTGTGGCGCGTATGTGGGGGATGAGCGCAAGGGTTACTTAGAGTCTGCTGATACGCCAGCAACAGTAGAAGCTACCTTCCATTTCGATCATATTTTTGGTGATGCTGAGCTAGACGCTACTGATGAGCTTAACGAAGCTGCCATTGGTTTTGCTGCGTTGGCTGAACTTGCCACTGAGGAAGGGTTAACGATTGACCAGGGTCAGCTTGCTGAACAATTGCCGCCGGACGTTTATGCCAAGTTGGCTGATGCGATCGCAAATTTAGGTCATGTGGGCGAAGGCCATTGCCGTTTGGAGCCGTAGGCTAAATCGGAAAAGAATATCGTCCCTGTGATTAAGGCTGATGTGATCTGGTGAAGGCGCTATAGAATACCGGGTATTAATCGGCAATTGAGGCGTAATTCAGCGTGAGCAGTTTTGATGTGTCCTGGCTAGAGCCTGTTCTCATTGCCATGGGGTTGAGTATTGCCGCTGGCTTTCGGGTGTTTGTACCGTTTTGGGTGCTGAGTGGCGGGGCACTCTTTGTGCATTTGCCTCTAGATTCGGATTTACTCTGGCTTGATACATACCCGGTATTTATTGCCTTAAGTTTGGCTCTGGTGATTGAGCTGCTGAGCTACAGCATTCCTTGGCTGGACAATGCCACGGATTTATTGGCGCTTCCGGCCGCTGCGATCGCAGGCACGATTTTGATGGGTTCAGCGGCGGATAGTTTGGAACCGTTTTGGCGATGGAGCTTGGCGATTGTGGCGGGTGGTGGCTCGGCGGCAGCAATTAAAAGCGTCAGTGGGTTGGGGCGATTGTTTTCGACGGCGACGACTGGCGGTTTAGGAAATATCTTGATTGCCTTGGGTGAGCTGTTTGCGGCGATGAGCTTTAGTTGGCTGGCGCTGTTGTTTCCGTTGCTGACTGTTGCCTTCGCGATCGCGACCGGAATCGTTATTGTCTTCTTAATTCGTCGTCAACGGATTCGTCCCAGCAGTTCATAAACAGTTGGTTCTTTTTAGATGGTTTTGAGGAAGTGGGCTAAAGATTGTTCAAAATCGCTTCTGCTTCCATGTACGCAACTTTGTAGGAGTACGGCAGGCCGTCGCAGTAGGCAAGTTTCTTCGCTTTCTCTGCATACTCGCGAGCTTTGGCGCTGTTACTGTTGGCTTGGGCTTGCTCTGCGAGGAAGAGGTTAACATCTGCTACCAGTCAAAACATAACCACAACGCTCGGTGATTTCGAGGGTCTCCTCTGCCGAGATTTGGGCTTCAGTGGGGCGATTTGTGGCGGCGTAGAGGCGAGCAAATTCGAGGAGAATATCAGGCTCAGATTTAACTAAGTTGATTGAACGACAATGAATGAGAGCAATGTTGAGATATTGTTCGTTAATGAGATTAGCAGCACCCAGTAGCCAGTATGCTCTTACATAATCTCGTTCATATGCGAATCGAGTTCTGCTAGTTTCTTCTGCGAGCTCAAGGGTACGCTTGGCTGACCCTAGTGCTTCCCTTGCCAACTGTTCAGTTGATTTTGAAAAAAGTTTTATACCTTGTCGGTACAGTAAGGACTGTTGAGTTAGTTCTGAGTAAGTTACTGATAAATTCTGACAATCGTCGATCGACTCAAAATAATCTTTGGCTATGAGAAATTCTGTACTCGCAGTTTTCCAATTAGCAAGATAGATTTGCAAAAGTCCTAAACGCCGATGTGAAATTGCCTTGTTGAACGGGTTCTCAACTTTCTGAAAAAGCTCTATTGTTCGATTTAGATTACGCTCTGCTTCTCGCAATATTCCCGCAGACACTTGGTTGCTTGCTAAGTTGCCCAGCGAAATGGCAACGTAATTTTTTCGACTTTCTGATTCAAAGACTTTAATACTAAGTTTCCTAAGTTGTAATGCCTTCAAGACTTCACCAGAATGAAAGTAAGAGTTTGCTAGTTCATTTGTGGCTGAACCCTGAAAAAGCCCTTTAGAAAGTCGCGGTGGCTTTTCTTCTCCATCTTGAAATAAGGACTTTAACAGATCAATCCGCAACTGATAGGCTCCGAATTGATAGAAAGTCGGCTCGTTTATACGAGCGGAAAACAAATAATATGCTTGTCCTAATTGTTCTGTCTGAACCAAATGATGATAAAGCTCGATCGCAGGGGTCAAATCTGCCAAGCAAGTAATTTTTGTTGGCTCCGGCACCGCTTCAAAATAGTCGGCAAGCTTCTGATGGGCTTCGGTTCTGTCTTTTACTCCCAATTGATCATAGGCATATCGTCGCACAATTGGATGTAAGTCAAAACGTCCAGTTTGATTATATTGACTCAGCAATCCCCGCTCAATTAATTCGCTTAAATCTGCCTCTGCTTTCAGCTCATCTTCCGCAATGCTTAACAACGTATCCACATCAACCGGACTTCGGAAGCAAGCAATCCAACTTAATAAAAGTTGTTGTTCTGGCTCTAAGTTTTCATAAGACTGTTTCAAAACATGATTCTGCCGCTGTCGCAAATCCCCAGAAATATCTAATCCT
>JBCDHF010000001.1:0-38376 GCA_038750375.1 Cyanobacteria bacterium P01_H01_bin.15 | reverse complement strand
GGCAACCCAGAGCTCTACTTGCAGGAAAAAGTAGGCCCATCCCATTGCAACGAGACCCAAAATACTCCCCAGCAAAACCCCTGCCATGGCTTCACGGATGATGATGCGACCGGGACCTAAATCATTGAGTTCTTGAGTGTTCAGACCCCGAATCACGACCGTCGAAGATTGGGCGCCGACATTACCGCCAGTTCCCGTTAACAATGGGATAAAGGCGGCCAGAACGACGACCTGTTGTAGCAATTCTTCTTGAGCTCGAATAATGCTGCCGGTAACCGTGTTGGTCACCAGCAGCACAAAGAGCCAGACCACTCGCCGACGAGCCACCGTGACCAAATTTGTTTGAAAGTAGTCATCGTCGCCATCGGTTTGCACACCCCCCAGCGCATAAATATCTTCGGTAACTTCTTGCTCAATGATGTCGAGTACATCATCAACCGTCACAATTCCTACTAGTCGCTGTTCGCGATCGACAATGGGCAGAGCTAGGAGGTCATAGCGCTGAATTAATCGCGCCACCTCTTCTTGATCAGTATCCGTATTAGCGAAAATGACATCCCGGGTCATAATTTCGCCCAGAACCCTCTCCGGATCAGCGATCACAATATCCCGCAGGGACACAATGCCAGTTAAATGTCGTGAGCCATCCGTCACATAAAGGTAATAAACCACCTCCGAGACATTTGCCAGACTTCTTATCCGCTCTAACGTCTGACTGACCGTCAGTGTCTCTTTCAGCGAAATATATTCTGGGGTCATGATGCGGCCCGCTGTCGATTCTTCATACCCCAAAAGCAGGTTCGTGGTCTGGCGTTCATTGGGGGAAAGCTGAGACAACAGTTGTCGTACAACCTTAGCCGGCAACTCATCAAACAAGCGAGCCCGGTCGTCTGGAGACATCTGATCTACGACATCCAGCACTTCTTGTCGCTTAAAGACTTGAATGAGCGATTGCTGAACCGACGTATCCAAATATTCATAAACTTCAATCGCTTCTGCTTTCCCCAGTAACCTAAACGCGATCGCTTGCATCGACTCAGGAAGATCTTCGATCGCTTCCGCAATATCGACTTCCTGTACTGGCGAAAGGAGTGTCTTTGCGCCTTCGTAGTTCTCTTTCTCCAGCAACAGTTGCAATTGGCTGCGAACTAGTTGACGCAACTCACTACGAGATGTGGAGCGGGGCAGATTATCGATATTACTCAATTCGGGACCGTTCTACAGCAGGAACTGCTTCGATTTATACCTCTCCTGATAGCATTTTTGCTCCAAATTAGTAAAGGCGATCTTGCCCAGCTCAAGTGGATATGACCGTCTGGTATTGCTGGAAAAGTAATTTGTGATCGCAAGCGAGCTTCGTCTAATTTCGGCTCAAAATTCTGAACTGTAATCAGAGCTTTCTTACCCCTCTATGGCGGACTAGTTTGTCAGATCAAGACGAATTTTGCCCCTGGAGTCCAAAGCGAAAATCAACCCTTTTACATTTGTTTAATTTTTGTCACGATTAAGTGATAACATTACTCCTGGCTTGAGTTTCCGCCTCAAGCTGTTTCTGAATCAGGCATCTATCGGCTATTACAGAGCCTGTTTTGGCTCTCGAAAGTCAAGTAGATTTATCACTGAAACAAGAAGAGCAACCTCTCCTTTGAGGTAGCACCCCATTGATAGCTGTTTAGGCGTGGTTCTTAAACGTGACCGAAGGTCAGTTCCCTGCAGAGATCCTTGATGAAAGTCCTGAGACGGTCAATGCCGAGCTTGAGACGATCGACGATTCTATGCAGGAATACTATCGACTCAGAAATAATTTGCTGTTGGGAACAGCCCTACTGAGCAGTATTGCTTTTGCTTCTGTGTGGCTCTTTTATTCCCTCAATACAGCCCTTAATTATTTACTGGGAGCCTGCTTCAGTGTGGTTTACTTAAGAATGCTGGCCAAGGCGGTTGAACGCATTGACACTCAGAAACGCCGCTTCGGCTACTCTCGTATCGGTCTGTTTATAGGGCTGATGATCGTAGCGACTCGCTGGCAACAATTAGACGTCATTCCCATTTTTTTAGGGTTTTTGACCTATAAAGCTGCCGTCATTCTCTACGTTCTCCAATCAGTCTTGTCTGACGCGACCGAAAGCCGCAGCTAAGAATTGACCAAACCTATTTTGGACACTTCATAAGGATCGAATAAAACTGTTTTTGATTGGGGATATTGCCCAATGGACGTTTCAACATTAATGACTCCATTCCTGCCATTCGCTTCTCTAGAAGTAGGGCAGCACTGGTATTGGGAAATTGGCAACTTTCGGCTGCATGGTCAAGTTTTGGCTTCCTCCTGGTTCGTAATCGGAGTCTTGTTGCTGTTAGTGGTCGCTGGCACGCGTAACTTGCAACGGGTTCCGGCGGGGGTTCAGAACTTTCTGGAATATATTCTCGAGTTCATTCGAAGTCTGGCGAAAGATCAGATTGGAGAACATGAATACCGGACTTGGGTCCCCTGTGTTGGGACGCTTTTCCTGTTCATTTTTGTTTCCAACTGGTCGGGCGCACTTGTCCCTTGGGGAATTCTAGAGTTGCCAGCCAGTGAGTTGGCTGCCCCTACCAATGATATAAATACCACTGTAGCCTTGGCTCTCTTGACTTCTTTGGCCTACTTCTATGCAGGTCTGAGTAAGAATGGTTTGGGTTACTTTGCTGGATATGCTGAACCAACCCCGGTTCTAGTTCCCTTCAAGATTTTAGAAGATTTCACCAAGCCCTTATCGCTGAGTTTCCGACTATTCGGAAATGTACTTGCCGATGAGCTTGTTGTTGCCGTATTAGTGTCTTTAGTTCCGCTGTTTGTGCCTCTACCCTTAATGATTTTGGGGCTCTTTCTCAGTTCAATTCAGGCACTAATTTTTGCAACGCTTGCCGCTTCCTACATTGGCGAAGCGCTTGAGCATGGTGGAGAAGAGCATGAGTGATTAGCACTCAGTTGAATTGAGACAATTCCACGGTTGTGGGTTGGCCTCAGGCTTAAAATCCCGTTCTTCGGTACGGGCCTTTTGAGAAGACCATACATCTCGTTTGTTGTTCACTGTTGTCTAAATAAATTCAGAGGAAAATTATGGATCCTTTAATCGCTGCTGCTTCTGTTTTGGCTGCTGCCTTTGCTGTTGGTTTAGCTGCAATCGGCCCTGGTATTGGTCAAGGTAATGCTGCGGGTCAAGCCGTCGAAGGTATTGCCCGTCAACCTGAAGCTGAAGGTAAGATTCGCGGTACTTTGCTATTGAGTTTGGCGTTCATGGAAGCACTCACTATCTACGGTTTGGTAGTCGCACTAGTTCTTCTGTTCGCAAATCCTTTCGCGTAGGTCTTGTTATTCAATGCCTACTGAGGGCTGACATTGCCGTCCTAGATTTAGCGTATGGTTTTCGTCAGCCCTTCATTTATCAATTGCCCGATTAGTTGCTACGAGCCCCGAACGGTTTCCATTGTTAGGAACAGGGGTCTAAAGAATATGATGCATTTACTACTTTTTGCCGCAGAAACGGTAGAAAACGTACCGGAGGGAGGGCTATTTGATTTCAACTTGACCTTGCCGCTGATGATGGTGCAGTTCTCATTGTTGGTATTGGTTTTGAATAGCCTGTTTTACAAACCTGTCGGTAAAGTTTTAGACGAACGCACTGATTATGTGCGGGGGAACTTGGCTCAGGCCAAAGAGAAACGCTCCAAAGCTGCTGCGATGGCAGAACAGTACGAGCAAGAGCTTAAGGATGTCCGTCGCCAAGCTCAGGATGTTATTGCCGCAGCTCAAGCTGAAGCGCAAAAATTGGTGGCTAGTCAAGTTCAGAAAGTACAGCAGGAAGTGTTGTCTCAGCGCCAGAAAGCAGCAGATGAGATTGCTCAGCAAAAGCAAGCTGCGTTCGACTCTTTACAGAAGGAGGTTGACAGTTTGAGTGGTCAGATTCTGGACAAATTATTGGCGAATGTCCGCTAGTTTGGCAAGCTTTTGGTTGGCGAGGGGAATTGAGTTGCTGGTTATTTTGATGCGCGAGGGTTGAGGTTAGCGATGCCGATAATACTATGGTTGGCCACCGAGGCGGCCGGTGAATCTGGGTTTGGACTTAACTTTGATATTTTAGAAACCAACATCATTAACCTAGGTATTTTGTTGGGTTTGTTGGTGGTTTATGGCGGGAAATTTTTGGGCAATGTCCTGAATGAACGTCGAACCAAAATTGAGGATGAGATCAAGGAAGCTGAGTCTCGTGTAAAAGCGGCAACAGTTGCGCTCGAGGATGCTCAATTGAAGTTGAAAGAGGCGGCATCTGAGGCTGAGCGTATCAGAGCTAATGCGGAAGAAACTGCCGCTCGAACTAGCGCTGGTATTAAGACTCGGGGAGATGACGAGATTGAGCGCATGCGAGCTAATGCCATTCAAGAGTTGGATACCGAAAAGGCACGGGTTATCAACCAATTGCGTGAGCAGGTTGTATCTTTAGCGCTAACCCAAGCTGAATCTCGTCTCAAGGAGCAGTTGGATCGCTCTACTCAAGAACGGATTGTTGATGAAAGTCTCGCGCGCTTAGGAGGTTAGTTATGAAAGGAAGTACGTTGCTTAGTGGACAGGTTGTCGACCCCTACGCGGAAGCTTTATTAGCGATCGCAAAAGAAAATAACGTCGTTGAACGTATTGGAGACGATCTGCGCGGCTTATTAGCTCTTTTGGATGAGAGCCCTGAATTAGCGGCGTTCGTTGGTAATCCGCTGATCAAGCCTGAGGATAAGAAATCTGTTTTAGAGCGCATTCTAGGTGATGGGACTGAGCGATTTTTACGCAACTTTTTGATGTTGTTAGTCGATCGTCGACGGATTCTGTTTTTAGATTTGATTGCCCGCCGATACCTAGCGTTACTGCGAAAGTTGAACAATGTTGTTCTCGCGGAGGTTAAGGCAGCGACGGAGTTGACCGGTTCTCAACGGGATCGAATTGTTGACAAAGTTAAGTCATTGACTGGTGCCACTGCTGTTGAACTCGATGTTCAAGAGGAGGCAGACCTAATTGGCGGTGTGCTCATCAAAGTGGGTTCCCAGGTTTTTGACGCAAGTTTAAAGGGACAATTGCGCCGCATTGGGATGGCGTTGGGGGCGACTGGCGCTTAGCGCTTTTTGGCTTCTTTTTCTTTGATTACATAACCTTTCATTGCAAACAAGTGAGTAGTCGACATGATCAGTATCAGACCAGACGAAATTAGCAGTATTATCAGGGACCAAATTGCATCCTACGATCAGGAGATTCAAGTTTCCAATGTGGGAACGGTTCTCCAAGTTGGTGACGGCATTGCCCGTATCTATGGTCTCGACAAAGTAATGGCCGGTGAACTGGTCGAATTTGAGGATGGCACCGTCGGGATTGCTCTTAATCTTGAAGAAGACAATGTCGGTGTCGTATTGATGGGCAGCGGCTTTGGCATTCAGGAAGGAAGCTCAGTTAAGGCAACCGGTAAGATTGCCCAAATTCCTGTAGGTGATGCGATTATTGGTCGTGTGGTTGATGCTTTGGCACGCCCCATTGATGGGAAGGGAGATATTCCAACGACAGATACTCGTTTGATCGAAGCAGGTGCCCCTGGAATTATTGAGCGTCGTTCTGTTTATGAGCCTCTGCAGACTGGGATTACTGCTATTGATGCCATGATCCCAGTGGGTCGTGGACAGCGCGAATTGATTATCGGCGACCGTCAGACGGGTAAAACGGCAGTTGCCATTGATACTATTCTCAACCAAGGTGACCAAGACGTTGTTTGTGTCTACGTCGCGGTGGGTCAGAAAGCCTCTTCCGTGGCTCAGGTCATTGGTGTTCTCGAAGAGAAAGGTGCTCTAGACTATACCGTTGTTGTCAGTGCTAACGCAAACGATCCTGCCACATTACAATATCTGGCTCCCTACACGGGCGCTGCGATCGCAGAATATTTCATGTATAAGGGCAAGGCGACGTTGGTTATCTACGATGACCTCTCTAAGCAAGCCCAAGCATATCGTCAGATGTCTTTGCTGCTGCGTCGTCCACCCGGTCGTGAAGCCTATCCTGGAGACGTTTTCTACTTGCACTCTCGCTTATTAGAGCGGGCTGCCAAGCTGAGTGATGAATTGGGTGGTGGCAGTATGACGGCTCTGCCCATCATCGAAACCCAGGCTGGTGACGTTTCTGCGTACATTCCAACTAACGTAATTTCCATTACGGACGGTCAAATCTTCCTATCCACCGATTTGTTTAATGCGGGTTTCCGTCCTGCGATTAACGCCGGTATTTCAGTATCCCGTGTGGGGTCTGCCGCTCAGACTAAGGTGATGAAGAAGGTTGCCGGTAAGTTAAAGCTGGAGCTTGCACAGTTTGCAGAGTTGGAAGCTTTCTCTCAATTTGCGTCTGACTTGGATCAAGCCACTCAGAAGCAGCTGTCCCGTGGTCAGCGGTTGCGGCAAATTTTGAAACAAGCTCAAAACTCGCCCTTGAGTCTCTATGAACAGGTGACCATTGTGTATGCAGGCATTAACGGTTTGCTAGATGACATTGACGTTGACAAAGTCGTCGACTTTACCATTGGTCTGCGTGAGTATATCGCCACCAGCAAAACTCGCATTATTGAGATTGCCAATGGCGAGAAAAAGCTCACTGATGAGCTGAAGTCCTTGCTGGAAGAGGCAGTTGCTGAGTATAAGCAAATCTTTGCTCAGTAAGTCTTCTTGCTAAGAGTCGGGGATAGTTATTTCTATCCTCTGCTCTTGGTGCAACGAGCGCTAATTTAACCGGATCAAGAAAAATGCCTAATTTGAAAGCGATTCGTGATCGCATTAAATCTGTCAAAAATACCCGCAAAATCACTGAAGCGATGCGCCTCGTTGCGGCAGCGAAGGTGAGGCGCGCTCAAGAACAGGTCACTTCCACTCGCCCTTTTGCTGACAACTTAGCGAAGGTTCTTTATAACCTCCAGAATCGGCTTCGTATGGAAGATGTCGACTTGCCTCTATTAAAAGAACGTCAGGTCAATACGGTCGGCTTGATGGTGATTACGGGAGATCGAGGTTTGTGTGGTGCTTATAACTCAAACGCGATCAAGAAAGTTGAAACTCGCATTGAAGAGCTAAAAGCTGATGGCATTGACTACCAGCTAATTGTAGTTGGGCGCAAAGCTGCTCAATATTTTAAACGTCGTGAAGCCCCTATTGCCGCTACGTTTACAGCGCTAGAGCAAATTCCGACGGCGCCAGAAGCGACCAAAATCGGCGATGAGTTACTATCGCTCTTTTTGTCCGGTGCGGTTGATCGTGTGGAGATGATTTTCACGAGATTTGTTTCGTTGATTAATTCTTCGGCAGCGGTACAGACTTTATTACCGCTATCTCCGCAAGGTTTGGAAACTCAAGATGATGAGATGTTCCGCTTAACGAGTCGTGCGGGTAGCTTAGATGTTGAGCGTTCAACCGTCACACCGGAGATGTCGGAATATCCTCGGGATATGATTTTTGAGCAAGACCCAGCTCAAATACTGGATGCCCTACTGCCGCTGTATCTCAACAACCAACTTCTCCGTGCGTTGCAGGAATCTGCCGCTAGTGAATTGGCGGCTCGGATGACTGCCATGAACAATGCCAGTGATAATGCGGCTGAGTTAGCCAAAAATCTGACGTTAAGCTTTAATAAGGCTCGCCAAGCCGCTATTACTCAAGAAATTTTGGAAGTGGTTGCGGGCGCGAATTCGATTTAAGCTTTCCTGATTTTCTTTCAACAGTTACCGAGCAGTTCACCGAGTGTGAGCTGTTTTTTTTAGCCGAAATCTCATTTCAGTCCAGTGCTAAATTTAGGAGGCCAGCAAATCAACTTGACTGATCAACTCATGGGAACTCCTCGCATTGCCGCCATTATTTGTACTCATAATCGGGAACAATATTTAGGTGCCGCCATTGATACCCTGCTAGATCAAACTTGCGATCACTATGAAGTTCTCGTGGTTGATAACGCTTCAACTGATAATACTAAACAGGTAGTCGATGTCCGTTTAGAGCATCCTCGATTGCGCTATGTCTATGAATCTACTCTAGGATTATCTTCGGCTCGTAATCGCGGAGCAGTAGAAACATCCGCGCCAATCCTCGCCTATTTGGATGATGATGCAGAAGCCAGCCCCCAATGGCTTAATGTTTTGGCCGAGGCATTTGAAATGCAACCTAAGCTCGGTGTGGCTGGAGGCAAAGTGACTCTCATTTGGCCAGCTGGGTTGTCGGCACCGCTCTGGCTGACAGACGGACTTGCTGCGGGTTTGGGAGCTTATGATTTAGGGTCAGAGCCATTGCAGATTACCGATCCTCAGTTAACGCCGCGAGGGTTGAACTACGCAATTCGCCGTCAATTCCTCTCTGAGATTGGGGGATTTGATGTCAATTTGGGTCGAGTGGGCAAAAACTTGCTCTCCAATGAAGAACTTTATATGACCGAGTTAGCCCTGAAGCAGGGTTGGCAGGTTCAATATTTACCCACAGCACTAGCGGCTCATAATGTTTCTCTGGAACGGACTAAACAGGATTGGTTTATGCGTCGTAGTTGGTGGCAAGGAGTGAGCGAATGTTATCGAGAAGCGAGCGCTAATCGAACGGGACCCGGGCAATTTCAGCGAGGGGGGGAACGCTTGCTACGAGGTTTGTACAAAGCACTCAAATTTTATCGAGATCCAGCGGAACGCTTTGGCAATTTGACCTACGCTTACGGTCAGTTGGGCTATCTCAATGCCGTATTGCGATCGCGGATTGGGCAAGCTCAGTGGCAAAAATAAGCCAGCCCCACTGAGCGTCAACCGATAAATTAGTTCTGTAAAAGTAGCCTCAATTTTGCCCCAAGGATAAATAATGCGCGATGAGCTTTTTATTTTTTTCTAAGTTACTCCCGCTATTTGCCTATCCTTTAGGGCTCTCGTGTTGCTGCTTGATTCTAAGCCTCGTTTTAAGCTGGCAGCGTTCCCGCTATGCCGCATTACCTGTTGCGATCGCCCTAGGACTGCTCTGGGTTAGCAGTATGTCGCCGACAAGTAAATTGCTACTCCGCTCTCTAGAACAACAGCACTTATCTCCTTCTGTCTTTGCTCCTGCCGACGCGATTGTCGTTCTCGGCGGGGGGACTCGCCCCGGTCGATATCCTCGACTGTTACCCGATTTAACTGAAGCGGGAGACCGGGTAGTTTTTGGCGCCAGACTCTATCAGCTTGGTAAAGCTCCCCGAATTGTTGTGGCAGGAGGTCGTATTACTTGGGAAGGACAAAATAAACCGGAAGCCGAAGATATGGCTGAGCTACTTCAGTTGTTTGGGGTGCCGGGGGAGGCGATTTTGCGAGAACCTGATTCTCTAAATACTTATCAAAACGCGACCAACGTTCGCGCGTTACTAGCCCCTCATGGTTGGAACCATATACTACTAGTGACGTCAGCTCGACATATGCCCCGTTCTGTCAGACTCTTTGAAAAACAAGGATTTGTGGTGGAGCCAGCAGCCACGGACTATCTGGCGATTGATGCTAATCCAACACATGATTCTCTTAGCTCAATCCTGAATTTACTTCCTCGAAGCGATCGTCTAGATCAAACAACCAGTGCCTTAAAAGAATACTTAGGATTGTGGGTTTATCAGTTGCGAGGCTGGCTATAAGTCTTAATTTGTGACCTTAGTGGCTGAGCTTCAGCGCATTGACCGGCACTTCATCCCATGAGGATACTGTCCGTAAACGAGCTACCCAGCCTGCTTGGCGCTGTTCCGGTGTCAGATTTTTTTGCCAAGTTTGATAACAGTCCTCAGCGGTTACTCGATTCTGACAGGCAATGCAGGCATATATAATTCCGGACGGGTCAATTTGTTCATTTACCCAAATAGTCATGGTTGTCTTTGCGCGCCAATTTCTCTCTAGGATAGCGAGGCGCTCTCCGATCAGGGAGTTGGTAAATTTGCCAAAAAATCCGTAACAATGCCTCAAGCGCATCGTCAGTCTGACTATTATCGAGGGGTTGACTGCTTGTGATTCATTTCAGCGGTAGATTTTTCCCCGTGGACGCCAGTCCTCATATCAAAAATCTGTTATATGTATGATTCGCTGCCGCTAGGCACTTTAGTCGGTCAATACCGCCTCTTAGAAACTACTGGCTATGGTCGTCATGGCTATACCTACATCGGAGAAACGGATCAAGGGGAGCGCTGTTGGTTACAAGAGTTATTTCCGCGCACGTTGAGTAATCCGGGCGAAGCCTTTGAACGTTTTGAGCAGAGAGCTAAAGGTTTATTTCTACTGAATCATGCTTTGATTCCGGCATATCGAGATTTATTGACCTGCGCAGATCCTCGCGGCGCTCGCCTCCTCTTAGTCCGAAACTATGTCATTGGGACCAACTATCGACATTTGTTGGCGGTTCGTTCCCGTCGTCAGCAACCATTTACGGAATGGGAAATCCGTTGGTGGCTATTATGCCTGCTGCAGGGTTTACAGTATCTCCATGAGCGTCAGCTCGTTCATGGTTCGTTATCCCTCGACACCATTATTCTGCGTCACGACGATGGGTTGCCCACGTTGGTCTCTTTGGGTTGTGTGTCAGTTTGGTCCGAGGCGGTACAAAAAGAACTTAATTTCCCAACTACCGTACAAGCGATTCCCTATGGTGAAACCGCTCGAGTGTTGCCTGGCGATTTAACCCCTCAAGATGATTTTATTGCGATCGCCAAAATGGCCTTGGCGTTATTGCTGGGTCAATCACAGCTCTCGCCTGAACTAATCGAACTGTCGCAATCTTCCCCCGCAACCAATCATTTAAGTCTCCAGTTCCAAACCATTCTGCAAAAATTACTATCTGCGAAAAAGCCGGAAGGCTTTTCATCTGCTGCCTCAGCAATTACCGCACTGTTGACCCTCCCTACAATGGCGCCATCTGGTTCGAGCAACATCCATGCGACCCCACGGCCCAGTTCCGCAACTTCAGCGAGTAACTCTGCTATCTTGTCTGGAGAAAAATCCTCCTCGTCGCCCATAGCGGCTCCTAGCTCGGCAAACGTCTGGGGCTGTTGGGGTAATGGTTTAGTCGGTGCGGCCTTAATTCTCGGCTTTGGGATTCTTGGTTTTGTCGGTGCTCAAATGTATGTCACCTATCAACGTCAGCAAAATTTGACAGAGCCTTTACCCGCCGATTTTCCCCCTTTGACGCCCGAATCGGAGTCTTCATTTAATCCGGAGTCCTCACCCTCTGCCAGCGTTTTTTCTGAAACCGATGCTCAACGCCGCCGATTACTCAGCCGTCAATTACTGGATTTAGGCATTGATGAAAATTGGTTTTGGCAGTTGCTGGGCCCAGGAACTTTAATAGATGACGAAGATGCGTTTCAGCAGCAAGTTGAACGTTATCTTGAATCTTTGAGGGGACTGAGTGTTTCTGCTCGCCAGAAACTGGGTGAGTTTGGTCCCAGAGAACGGGATCGAGCCAAACAAGTTGCTAACCAGCTTCACCTTAGTAGCCGTGCTCTTTACGACTTAGCTGACAGCAAATTCTTTTATCAATTTCCAGAGCAAAAAGAGCAAGACTTTTTGTCCACCCCGAATGGTCAAATTTGGTCAGCCATCGTCTCGGATGAGCTAGGAGCCTTACAAAGGGGAGAGACCTACCAAGTTCTTGAGCCACAACGCTCCTCTTTCAACGCCCCCATTACAGAAGAATTAGCGCCTGGTGGGGGACGAGCCTATGTCTTTAACTTAGACCAAGCTGCCGTTCTGACCCTCACCCTAGAAACAGACACCGCAGTTCAAATCTCTCTTTATTCACCGACGGGAAGTATTAAATTGCTCGAAGATGTTGAAGTGAGCCAATGGACGGGGACCTTGCCTGAGAAGGGTTATTACGAAATTACTGTCGTTGCGATTGGACCTAAACCTGCCACGTTTCGCCTAGAACTTACCCTAGACAAGGTGAACACTGACGGCTCCTAACAGCTTGGCCCAAACAAAGACTCCTGAACTCAGGTTAAAGCTTATCTTGAAGGACACCAATACCGCGAAAGCAACCTACCGGATCGCTAGGGAATAAGAACTGTCAAGGGCGATGAACTCGTGTTAAATGTGGATCACTTTCCGCGTTGTCAGGTATTCAGTTGCCGTCGAAATTGTGAGCGGTGCACTAATCAGTTCGCCTTGCATATGTTCACATTGCAGGCGTCGTAACAATTCGACTTGGCGAGATTCGGTGATGCCTTCGCCGACGACTCGTAGATTAAAGCCTCGGCTAAGCGCCACAATCGCTGTAACGATCGCCATATCCTGAGTTGAATTGCCAATATCTTGCACAAACGAAGGATCAATCTTTAGCGTGTCAAAAGGCAACCGCTTTAACTGTGCATAGGAAGAATGTCCAGAACCGAAATTAGCAATGCCTAAAAACACTCCCTTCTCCCGTAATTGCCAGAGGATTTGACGAGATAAGTTCACATCCTGCATAGCGGCTGTTTCAGACAGCTCGATCTCTAACCACTGTGGGTCAAGACTGGTCTGTGCCAAAACCTGAGAGACCATCGCCACTAATGTTGGTTGCTGGAATTGTTCCGCCGTCAAGCGAATAATGACCCGGATGGGGGGTAAGGCTTGGTCTTGCCAACGTTTGCCTTGTTGACAAGCCGAATAAACTAACCAGCGGTTAAACCGATAAATCAAATTGATTTCTGCTGCAGCGCTTACCAGCTGTGAAACGGACAGATTTTCTAACTCGGGATGATGGGCTCGAATATGGGTCTGAAAGCCGATGATTTGACCATTGCTGGCTTTTATTTGAGGTTGAAAGAGTAATTCTAGTTGCTCTTCATCGAGTGCTTGTTGTAACGCAGCTGCTCGCTTGAGCTGAAGTGACGAAGCCGAAATCCCTGGCGTATTGCTGTCGAGACTATTTCCTTCCTCCTGCGTTTGAGACTGCTCTAAAATCACCATTTCTGCTTTTTGCAGCAAGACTTGGGGTCTATCTCCATCTTGGGGAAAAACCGCGACACCAATATGATTTTTCAGCTCGAGTTGACCATCTTCAACGTCAAACGGTTGTTTAAGCGTACTGACAATTCGTTGGCAAACTGCGGCAATATCATTGACGCTAGTCAGACTCGGTAACAAGATGCCTAAGCGAGCCCCAGAAAACCTCGCCAAACAGTCATCTTGGCGAATACATAACTGTAAGCGGTAAGCTAACTGTCGGAAAAGCCGTTCGCTAATTTGCTCCCCAAAAGTGTCTTTAATGGCTTGGAAACGCTCTAAGTCAATCAACAATAGCGCGACTAAATAGTTGTTCTCCTTGGCATCTGCGATCGAAATCTCCAATCGCTCAAAACAGCGCTCTTCATCCAGGAAATCAATAGGGGCAATTTCTGCTGTTTTGGCATCTTGGACTAAAATATCGTCTGAGGCTGGCTGTGGAGGACATACAATAAAACAGAAAAATGTCTGCTCTCCATGGACAATCCGACTAACGGCAACCGGCAAATTTATGAAAGAACCATTTTTGCTGCGATGAATCAGTTCTCCTGAAAAATCGTGCTCCGAAGATAACAAGGGGGCCAACTGTTGTTCTAGCTGATCTGGAACCAACGCTAAAACATCAAATAGTGACAATTCGAGCAGTTCAGCGTTGGTATAGCCCAAAAGTTCTCCGAAAGTTTTATTGGCCTCGATGACCCGCTTGGTTTCTGTACTTGCTAATAAAAAACCTTGTGGTATTTGTTCAACAACGCTGCGATAAAAAGCTTCAGCCTGTTTCCGTTTTGTAAAGTCAAAAATGTAGCTCCGGACTAACTGTTTATCTGGCAAATAATGAACATATTGTTCAAACGTTTCTTGCCCAATCGGAATTTCTCGAACAAATAAGGTATTCTGCTTGCTTTGGGGGTGTTTGAGTAAACCCGCCAAAAGTGGATGCCTTGACTTCTCTCGAGCTAGATTACGGAATTTTGTCTGGGCGGCTGGATTTTGGTAAGTGACTTCGCCTTGCCAACTGACTTCTACAATGGGGTGGGGACTGAGTTCGGGAAATGAAGCGAGGTGTCCGAGATCGGGATGACTATAGGTTCCACTGTGATGGGCTGTCGTCGTTTTAAGGACGCTGTTACTGTTTACCCCTAAATCAAAGCGTGTACTATCGTCTTCTAAATCTTCTGCTTTTAATAAATCAACTTCTGACAGATCAGACAGGGCATGATACCGAGCTTTAGCCATACTCCCAAAACGAATTAGGTCCCCCTGTTGCAACGTCGCCCTTGTTACGGGATGTCCATTAACTGTGATCCCATTAGTACTTTTTTTCCCTTGGCGGTCGCCGTCTACAATCGTGAATGAAATGTCGTCTGCCTGTGAATTATTCGTGTGAAAAATTGTGGCGTGGTGACGAGAAACTTGCGGATCATAAATCACAATTGCATTCTGAGAATCTCGCCCAATGTTGTAGGATTCAGCTTCAAGCGTCACAATCCGCTTCGCTTTACGGTCTTCAATAACCAGCACGTGAAAGACTTGCTGCAAATCTTTAGCCGACCCTGACATAAATTACAGTGCGCACACGGCAAGCAAATAGGCGTTTTTAGTATTCCCTACGTACAGTAGAAGTTGAACAATCAATGTTGCAAATGCCCAGATTGGCCCTGTCACTGAGATTGAAAAGTTCTATCCGTCCATATTAGTCAAGAATAGACTTTAATTAACTGCCTTTGGGGTGCGACAAAGCTCGCTGAAAATATATTGACTGTCTATTGGCTTTGACCCAACTTCGCCGGTCACCTCGTAATTCATGGAACAAGGCTTTTGGGAGAGAAAATTTTCAATCTAGAGCACTTGTAAATTTGCCTGAATTTCTTGCAAGAGGGAACGGTTGTGAGGATCTGATTGAATTGCTTTCCTCCAATAACACCGGGCTTTAGCCCTCTGCCCTCGAGCGAGGCAATGACGACCCCATTGCTGATAGCTAATCGCCAACCATTGTCCAATTTCAGGATCATCCGGAAGTTTCTGGCGCAGTGCTTCCAGAAGAGTAACAGCTCGAGGATACCGTTCCGTTTTAAGTAATGTTGTCAGTTGTTGATAAATCTGGGCTTTCAGCCGAGCTAGCTCACCTTTGATTTCAGGGCCGTGTGCTGACAACTGTTCGTCAGTTACCTTTACAAAGCGTTGCGCCTGCTGTGGGTAAGTGACACTCTTGGATTCTAAAGAAGCATTTGCCGCTGCTCCCAACAAATGTTTATAGGCTTCTGCTATGCGCAAAAATTGAACTTGGGCTTGCCGATTTTGTGGATGTAAATCCGGATGATACCGCCTTACTAGCTGTCGATAGACCTTCTTGATATCTTCAGAAGAAGCCTCTTGAGTCAGTCCGAAGAGGCGGTAACAATCCGAAAGTTCCATAGCTAGCGAGCCCGATAAGATATCAAGATTGGAGCTTTCGCCAATCCTAGCTCAAAGAAATGTCCTGGAGTATAAGGGAGATAACTAAGCTGGACGCTCTTCAATGACTTTGTCAATCAGCCCATATTCCATGGCTTCTTGCGCAGACATGAAATTATCTCGATCCGTATCTTTCTCAATTTTTTCAACGGGTTGCCCAGTGTGATCGGACATCATTTGATTAAGTTGACTACGGAGTCGAAGAATTTCATTCGCCTCGATTTCAATATCCGTGGCTTGACGGCGCCCTTGAATACCGCCTAAAGGCTGGTGAATCATGATCCGGGAGTGCGGCAGCGCTAGCCGCTTACCCTTGGTGCCTGCCGTCAGTAAAAATGCTCCCATGGATGCAGCCAAGCCCACGCAGATGGTGACAACCTCTGATTTAATGTGCTGCATGGTGTCATAAATAGCCAATCCTGCTGTTACAGAGCCACCTGGTGAATTTATATATAGATAAATTGGTTTATCGGGATCTTCAGAATCCAAATAAAGCATGACGGCAATAATTTGATTGGCTAAGGCATCGTTAACACCTCTTCCTAAAAAGATTATCCGCTCTCGATAGAGGCGATTATAAATATCAATCCAGTCTGAGTAGGGTTGTCCAGGAAGGCGATAGGGGACTTTGGGGACACCGATAGGCATAGCTTTCTTGAGAAATGAGGTGAGTTGATAGCAAAGATTATTATTTTGCAGTGAAGACCACTACATAGCAGGAACCGGGGTGGGCAAAGCTTTCGTACTGTCCAAAACTTTGTCGATGAGTCCATACTCTAGAGCTTGGGATGGAGTCATATACAACATTCTGTCCGTGTCTTTCTCCAGCTTCTCAATGGATTGACCAGTATTCTGGTTCAGGATATTGAGAATCATACTTTTGTTGTCAAGCACTTCTTTTGCCCGGATTTGAATATCGGTAGCTTGACCACGAGCACCTTGGCGGGCCTGGTGCAGAACAATAGTTGCATTAGGTAAGCTGGCTCGGCAGCCTTTAGTTCCGGCGGAGAGAATCATCGCCGCAGTCCCCATGGCTTGACCCAGGCAAATAGTATGCACTGGCGGCTTGATATAATTGATTGTGTCGCAAATAGCAAATGCTTCAGTTTCGAACCCAATCGCATCTCCGCCATACCATGAAGTTCCCGTTGAATTGATGTACATGTAAATAGGTTTTTCGGGATCATCAAACTGAAGAAACAATAACTGGGCAATGATCAGCTCAGTTACATCAATTCCGATTTGGTCTTTATACTCGTCGGGGGAAACTAACGGCAGTCCCAAGTAAACAATGCGCTCCTTGAGAAGAAGAGAGGGTAGATCAGGGGGAGGTGTGCGATAGTATGCATCTCCGCGCATAGGCGCTTGGACAGCTTGTATCGGCGAGTTAGTGGGAAAGGTTGGGGACATACTCCTAGTCTCAAATTTCAGTCAAATTAACACTGGGGTTAGCTTGTTCGACTAAAAACGGTGGGTATTTAAATTGCTATTAATCTTAACGCAAGGTAGAGAACGGTTTAGCCTGCCTTTCTTTGACGATCACAAGCGGATATTATCGGTTAACCGTACCGGATAGGAAAACAAGAAAGCGACGTGAGTGAACAGGGAGATGGAAGAGCTCGAAGTCTTCGAGTTCAAGTTCCGGCAACAACAGCCAATATTGGGCCTGGATTTGACTGTATTGGAGCGGCCTTGCAACGAAGTAATGTCTTTACGTTTATTGAAGCCCCGGATTGGCAGATTACAGTGTCTGGGGTTGAAGCAGGAAAGGTTGCGGGGACAGCCAGCGAAAATTTGGTGTATCGGGCTTTTAACTATTTGTGGGAGCATGCGATGCGAGAGCCCCGACCTTCTGCTCATCTGACCATCGACCTCAGTGTCCCTTTGGCACGAGGGCTGGGCAGCTCGGCGACAGCCATTATTGGGGGAATGGTGGCCGCCAATCAATTTTCTAGCTCTCAGGTATCAAATAAGGTTTTACTGAGTCATGCGATCGCATTTGAAGGTCATCCCGACAATGTGGTGCCGGCCCTTCTCGGTAACTGTCGGTTATCACTCCAAAAAGACAATGAGTGGCTGTTCACGGATATCCCTTGGTCCAAAAATATTGTTCCAGTAATTGCGGTTCCTGATTTTGAGCTTTCGACAGCAGCCGCACGTGAAGTCCTACCGTCAAGTTATTCCCTTGCCGATGGGGTTTTCAATATTGGTCGTATGGGTGTCCTAGTTAACGCTTTGGCCGCCGCAGATCCCCAAGGTATTGCGTGGGGTTTGCAAGACCGTGTGCATGTGCCCTATCGTCAGACTCTCATTCATGGCTATGAATCGGTTTCAGTGGCAGCCAAATCAGCGGGAGCGTGGGGGGTAACAATTAGTGGCGCGGGTCCAACCTTACTTGCCTTAGGTCCCGAGGAACAAGCTCCACGAATTGCGATCGCCATGAAACAGACATGGGCCGAGATGGGAGTCCAGGCAGAGGTCACCCCTACAAACATCGACCCTCGAGGAACTCGCTGGGAATGGATTGACGTCCCCGCTTGAACTCGAAGGTCGGAACTGATGACGTAGGTAGGGCTAGTCCAGGGCTTTTGAAATTAGCGGACTAGGTCGTGAGCGCCTCACCACGACGGCAGAGTTCTCGCGCATAGTCAGTCCAGGTGCCTTGTCCCCAATACCGGAAACAGCTGGTCTCGACCAGCAAGTTATAAAGTAGAGCCTCTTGATAATCTCTCCGCTTGGTAATTGACGCATCTGCAGCGACTTGTGCATCATACTTCTGATGAAAACGAGCGCTCAGTTGATTCATTGGGCCTAAGACGTTTTCATACCCATTGACCCAGCTCAAGTCATTAGTCCAAGATGCTCCATCCATGTGGAATTGATGATCGCTAGCGGATAGTTCTGAGATCGCTTGTTCAACTTTCTCTGGAGTCGTGGATTGAGGATCCACTCGCAGCCAAATCTTGTGCTGCTGAACAGCTTGACAAATTGGATAATCTTCTGGCTTAACCCCGGCAACTTCAAGGAGTTCTAAATATTCAGTGCCGTTAATCCCGGCGACCCCACCAGGGCTATCCTTGAGTTCATGCCAGACAGGCTGATAATCACGGGCAAACTCATTCATCATGACGCCACCATTTTCCCCATCCGCAATTTGAGTAACGCAGCTGGGAACATCAATATCGCCAACATTTTGGCGACCGCGACCTTTGGCCTCATGATACGGCTGCATTTGAGCCACTAGCTTGGTGTCTGATCCTTGAGTCTTGATCAGAATTGTCATGCTAATGATTTCGCCTTGAGAGTTACGAGCCACTAGGCGATTGGGGATATATTTTTGCTCCTGTGGCAATCCCGAGCCATCAGGCAATTCGACTGAATGCTCTTGAACCATCAACCAGCGATAGCCGCATTCTTTAAGCGCCTTGATGTAGTGAAATAACGTGTCTGGGTGATTCGGCATATGCATTTCAGGGGGAGAAAAGCCTTTAACCCGCTGCAATGCCTCATATCCAAACATTGACGCAAAGTGATGTTGCCAGGCTACAATCTGTAGCTTGAGATCGGGAATGGGTGTAGACGGTGCGACGGCGTGACTCCACATCGTGCCTAGCCATTCTACGTAGGGCTGATAGGTGGTGTCTGTCGCCAACAGTTTGAGATTACTTAAAATATCGTTGCGGCCCATTTGTTGAAGCCCCCAAAGCAAATTGCCCGAATAGTCAAGCATGATCCGAGGGTTACAGCCGGCTTTGACCAACTCAGGAATCCAATCACCCATCCGGCTGTAGCACCAAGCAAACACTGACGCATTGTGATTGTCGCCGTCTCCTTGGTTCTCAAACATGTGCTCCAAGTTATTGATTAAAGCACCGTTTTTCCCAGCAGGAATAGTCGGCTGATGCATATGGAGCGCGCAGGCAAAACCAGCTTGAAGCTGGCTCAAATTCAGATTGGTTCGCGGCAGAAAAACGGGGTCACTATGGTTGGTGATTTGGGCGATTTCCGATTCCCAACCACAAATTACAGGTAAGTCACTCATAGCGGTTGGCTGGGCAAGGTTTGAGGGCGCAACGCTGGCAACCATATTGTTTTTTCCTTGAGTTAATGAAATTACAGCTGCGAACAAACAGGGTCAAAGCCTGAAGAACTCTGCTTAGCAGTTTCGCGATCTGAGTGGCTGCGAAGCAGAGTTCTTGAGATCGACACAACCGGGAATTTGTCGTCTAGCTCACAAGCATATTAGCGACTTCTATTAGTTTCGGGTACTTAAGTTAAGCGAAGTCATATCAAGCTTTATGAGAAAGTGTCGCTGGCTGTAACGGCGCGGGAACCATGATCGAACATTTGGGGAAACGCCACAATAATGCCGGGAACGATAGAGGATTGTGAACATCATCGTTCTACGAAGTACTGAGAAGAGTTGTTGTTATTAGGGGGCGCTAATGAGTGCAGAAATAATCTGCGTTGGCACTGAAATTTTGCTCGGGGATATTGTCAATACCAATGCTCAATATTTGGGTCAAGAATTAGCCAACCTGGGCATTCCTCACTATTATCAAACCGTTGTTGGAGACAATCCAACTCGGCTTAAGCAGGTCATTGAAATTGCTCTGCATCGCGCCTCAATTCTTCTCTTTACTGGCGGACTGGGTCCAACTCCCGATGACCTAACGATTGAAACGATCGCCGATTACTTTCAAACACCGCTGACAGAGCATCCAGAGCTGCTTAAAGATATCAAGCAGAAATTTGCCAGTCGGGGGTTGATCATGACCCCCAGTAATCGTAAACAGGCCCTTTTGCCTATCAGAGCAGAGATATTGCCAAATTCTCGCGGGACAGCGCCTGGAATTATTTGGCAACCTCAGCCAGATTGCTTGATTATGACTTTCCCCGGTGTGCCCTCGGAAATGCAGACAATGTGGCGGAATACAGCTATTCCTTTTCTCAAAAGCCAAGGCTGGGGGAAAGAGGTTATTTATTCTCAAACTTTAAGGTTTCGTGGCACTGGTGAGTCAGCACTGGCAGAAAAAGTGCAGCATTTACTTAATCTTAGTAATCCCACGGTAGCACCCTATGCTTCTCAAGGGGAGGTGCGACTGAGGATTTCAGCCAAAGCCTTATCAGAAGATGCTGCGCTCGGGATTATTGAGCCGGTAGCCCAAGAAATTCAAACAATTGCAGGTCTCGACTACTTTGGGATGAATGACGACACTTTAGCGTCTGTGGTCGGGGAGCGACTCCGTGATCAAGCGCAGACTCTCAGCGTTGCTGAGTCCTGTACCGGCGGTGGGTTGGGTGCTTTACTCACAGGAACACCTGGTAGCTCTTTTTACTTCTCTGGTGGCATCATTGCCTATGCCAATGAAACCAAAATTAAGTTGCTTGGAGTCAAACCAGAATCGCTAGCTCAAGCTGGTGCTGTCAGCGAGATTGTTGCGGCCGAGATGGCCCAAGGTGTTCGCACTCAGCTCGGTACTGATTGGAGCTTGAGTATCACTGGCGTCGCAGGACCTGGTGGCGGAAGCCCGGAAAAACCAGTCGGAACGGTTTGCTTCGGACTGGCTGGTCCCCAGCAATTATTGAAATCGTGGACCATTCAACTCGGAAATCGACCCCGTTCGCAGGTTCGCCACCGCAGCGCTCATATAGCCTTAGATGCTTTGCGTCGTAGCCTACTGTGAACTTAATCCGACGATAGAGTATTTGGAGGTCGCGAAAAAATCACTCGTTCGAAATGTTCCTGCTTAAAATCTTCTTAAGGAATAGTTAAGGAGCGTATCTGATTGTCGTGTTAAACTTAATATATCTACACGGAAGCATACCCTATTTAAATTAGATCGTTAGATTAGGTCATATCAAAACATCTGACTGTATTTGCCAGCGTGCAAATTCAAGATGAGAGCTTCTGTATTTTGTTTATCGAGCAGTTATTTCAACGTAGCTGGAGCGTGTAATGGATTTCGGCAAAATTCTTGAACGAGTTAGAGACTGGGCACAACGAATTTTGGATGTGCTTTTAGGACCTGCCCCAGAAGCTGAACCAGAGCTAATTCCCATTCCTGTTAATGACCGTCGTCACAGATAGTCTGGCTATAAGCTTGTGGTTCTAGCTCAAATCCTTGTGTTGCACGGTCCAAATTTGAACCTCCTTGGAATTCGTGAAACTAGTGTTTACGGAAATTCAACACTGAAAGCTATAAATTTTTGTCTTGAGCAGGAAGCGGCAAGTTTAGGTGCCAACTTAACTATTAAGCAATCTAATCATGAAGGAGTCCTCGTGGATGCGATCCACGAGGGTTTTTCGGTTCAAGAGGGCATTCTGATCAACCCGGGTGCTTTTACGCATACTAGCGTCGCCATCCGCGATGCGATCGCAGGCGTGGCGATACCCACTGTTGAAGTTCATCTCAGTAACGTTTATCAGCGAGAGCCTTTCCGGCATCATTCATTTATTGCGCCAGTGGCTGTGGGGCAGATTAGCGGCTTTGGACCTGATAGCTACTTATTGGGCTTGCGAGCCCTGCTTAATCATCTTCGTCGGACTCCGGGTTAGGCGAAATAATCGGGATTGATTCGCCGGGTTTTTCGACCAATTGCCGCCGCGCATAAGCTTTGATATCTTCATCGAAAGCATCGTCAAAACCCATAAACAGCGGTTTCCATTCGTCATCGGGACGATAAAATTGAAACTCGAATCGCAGCGGTTGGAGCCTTTCAAAATAGCTCAAGTAAGTTAGATGGATAAATCGCTTGCCCAAAGGAATCGCTTGAATCTGCTCAAAGGCCTGAACTTGACCCAATTCTTCCGATAAAGTCTCTAGCCGCTCCCGAACTGTTTCTACGGCTTGTTCTGCGATTGCATCGGCATTTTCATAAATGAGCGTTACGGCCGCTTGACTATCTTGGTCTTGCAGAAGCGCGAAAAAACTATCAATTCTAGCCTCATAAGGTGGTGTTTCTTCTTCTGCCCATGTGATTTTCAGCCAGGACAGCGAGAGAATGATGGTCAGACCAAATAAAATTCCAACTTTTTGCCATCGAGCCATAGAGCACTTCCAGGAAATTAGACGCTCTTTACCCTAGCGAAAGAAGCCTCTATTTGAGCACAGATAGAGGCTTCGATTAGAATCAGCGTCTGAGCATCATTACGCAGAGTTTTTTGAAGATTAGACTGCTGTTAAGCCAGTTCCAGTAAGTCAGCTACTATTAGTCATAGTCTGCTGCCTCATTGGCTACAGTCTTGCCTGATTACATAAACTGTTTAGACCCTAAAGCATGAGCCAATCTGCCGGTGTCGTCCCCAACCAGACCCCAGTCGAGACATCTCAACCGTCTGCCCTAAAAACATTGCCTGACTTTGGGGGGGGTTATTGCTCTCCTCAAATTGCTCAAAAATTAGATTTGATGTTGCTGGCCCTAGAAGCCTTGCAATTGGGAGGCTCAGAATTGATGTTGCGGCTGTTACGAGAGCAGCAGTTAGCTCAAATTATCGGCAATCGTGTGTTTCTGTGGCGCTCTCGCTGTACCAATCCTTGGCGCCGCTCGTATGCTCGTCGTCAGCTTAAGCGCTCAGAAGCGAAAGCTTTGACCGTGGTGACAAGTCAACTTGCCCAACGTTTAACGGCAGTAATTCGCCAACTATTACTAGCTCAACAAACGTTAGCGGCGAAGGATTTACCCTTGCATAATCACTATCGTTTGTCCGCCTATTTGACTCAGTTTCGAGCCCATTTTCGAAGCCGCATGAACTCACGCCGAGCCAAAATTGCAGACTACATTTCAACAGAAGAAAAACTCAACCAATTAGCCTTAAACTTGCTCCAGCAGCTTTTGTTCTGTACCGGAACAGCTGGAACCAAACGATTGTGGATTAGCCTTTTTGATGGAGAAGTTCGATGACGACTCTGCGGCGTCAATATATTTCGCCTAATTGCAACTTGACCTTAGAGGGTCTAGCCGGAGATACTCCTGCAGGAGGATTACCTTCTTTGGAAACTCTTCTCCATGCTGAATGTCAAATTCTCGGGATTCAGACTCTTTTGAGTGGTGGGCGTACTTTTTTAGAAAACCTCGTAAACGCAGTCAGCATTTACTCCCAAGGGGTACTAAGCGGCATAACTCATCCCCATCATGGGCTGGCGAATTTGACCGAAGAAGGAATCGCCCTCGACTCCTCTCCGTTGGACTCCATTCATCGATTGCGCTGGCGACCAGCAGTTGATGTGAGTTCTGAGCCAATTACCCTGGAACTTACATCCGTTCAACTTTTTGATCTACTAGAAACGATTGATCAGCTACTGGCAGACTCCCAAACCTTGCCGAATTGGCAGCTCTCCATCGAACCGCTCTCAAGGCGTTTTCGCCGAGCAGAAGAACCGTTGGCACAGCGCGCCCAACCCTTAGCCTTGGGAACAGTGGGTATGGCAATTGCCGCAGCCGGAATTTTTTGGTTACCAATACCTGAAGTGAGAGACCCGGCCTTAATCGAAGAACGTATTTTGGAGGAAACTCCCATTGAATCTGAACCCAATGAAGCTAGCCGCGATAAGTCATTAGAGGAAGATACGCCAGTGGGTGAACCGTAAAATTGACCTAACTTCCGTCTTCTGAATCCTCCACATAGATGGAGGCTTGTGCTTCAATCTGTTCAGATTCTTGGTCCCCTTCCTGGCTGTCTTGAGGCGTAATTTCTTCTAACTTCAGGCCGGCTGATTCGATGTTCAATTTTTCACCTTCTATGGGCTGCTCAGAAGTGGGAATGAGGTTGATCTCTTCTGTTGCCGCATCCTCCTGGGGCTCAATTACTTCAGCTGAGGGAAATTGTCCTGCTTGCTCTATACCCTCTTCAGAAGATTCTTGGGGGGCATCGGGTGTGAGCGTTGAAGTTTCCTCGAAGATTAACTCCGACGGCATAGAATTTTCTGAATCTGAGTCGTCCGCCACCGACTTTGTGGAATTTGTGGAATTGTTCGTTGAACCCGTTGACTGCGTCTTTCCATCCGTGTCAGAACGCTTCTCCACCATTCCTTGGGCCTCGTCCGCTGAAAGCTCACCTCGTATCAGACGAGATAGCGGATCTTGTCCGCCAGGCTCAAAATTTATGATTCGGGCCGTACTGTTAAAAACGTTTGCGATCTCACCGCCTTTTTCATCAATAAATCCTAATTTGAGCCAGTTTTCCCCGGGCTTGAATCCTTCCAAGTAGGTTGTCTGCCAACTATCTAAGAAAAACGATTGTCCATTCACGGTGACCTCAATTCGCCAGTCCGAGATCTCAGAAGAACTTTGAGCCACTTCATGTAACGGGGCATTGTTCAAATAGAAATCGAGCATAATGGGCTCGGCACCATAAGTACCCGTCGGACTGCTATAGGACAAGATTGGCAGTTCTGGGTTGGGATTATTAGAATCAGTCGGTGTTAGAACATGAAACGTGGTTTGAGCATAGGCTCCCGCATTTTTAAAACTTTCATGCCACGGACGAGACGCAAAAATTCTCAAGGTGTGGGTACCAGGCGTCAAACCCTCTAATAGAATCGGCTCATCGACTGAATAGACAGACCGATAAGGCTCATTATCAAGAATCAAATGGAGATGGGGACCTAGACCCAAGTTGTCATCTTGAAAAACTGGGAAATCCTGAACATTCACCTGAACTTTCACCGTTGTTTGGGTTAGAACATCGTCATTTTGGGGGCTGACGATTTCTACTTGAGGCTGAAAACGGTTGAGTCGTTTTCCCAAAGTCAAAATGCTTGATGGCGGCGCGACCTCTCTTAATGCAGTGACTGCTTGAATTTCTTTTACTGATTGGATGGGACTGTCGGCATTTATTTCAGACTCTAATGAGCTGCACCCGGCGAGAGGACTACCCAAACTCAACAGGATAAATATCGTACCCAACACTTGCTGCCAATTTTTCATGCCCATTACCTAATGCGAATGACCCTGTCCTGTTATCGCTTTCTTTCGCCTTTGCGTTAATAGAATTATTTCGCTGAAGGGTACTTCTGCGGATTTCATCCCTGGCTGCTAACACTGACCGGATGGGTGAATGGACTAGTCCCTCTGGGGAAATATCATCCCCTGCTGACAAATAAGATATGGCGCAAAATATTGCAAATTGTAAATTGAGTTGCAATATTTTGCGCCTAGCCCCTCGATGGAGTGCTCCCGAAACCCCCTTGCGGCATACTGTTGGACCCATTTAAAAATTGTTAAGCATAATCTGAGTCGGGGAAAGTCAGCCCTTATTATCAGTATTACTAGCAAAACCTAGTCCTGAATTTTTAGGATGGGCATATTGCAAAAATCTTAAGACTAAGAAGATCAATGTCTTCCTTGTTTTTCGGTTGAGCAAGCTAAATTGTTTTGAAACTTTAAGTTCATTGTCGAGAGAGGAGAACCCTCATGACAATTAGTCCTCCAGAGGGCGAAGCAAAAGTTAGAGTGATTGTCGATGAAAATCCGGTGCCAACTTCTTTTGAGAAGTGGGCAAAGCCGGGTCATTTCGACCGTACTCTAGCTAAAGGTCCCAAAACCACCACCTGGATTTGGAACCTGCATGCGGATGCCCATGATTTTGATAGCCAGACCAGTGATTTAGAAGATATTTCGCGCAAAATTTTTAGCGCACACTTCGGTCATTTGGCTGTGGTTTTTGTTTGGTTGAGCGGCATGTATTTCCATGGCGCTCGTTTTTCTAACTATGAAGCTTGGTTGAGCGATCCGCTCACCATTAAGCCAAGTGCTCAAACTGTCTGGCCCATCGTTGGGCAAGATATTCTAAATGCTGATGTCGGAGGCGGCTTCCACGGCATCCAAATCACGTCAGGCTTTTTCCAGTTGTGGCGTGCATCCGGAATCACCAACGAGACTCAGCTTTTTGCGACCGCAATTGGCGGCTTAGTAATGGCTGCGTTGATGATTTTTGCGGGCTGGTTCCACTACCACAAAAAGGCACCCAAACTTGAGTGGTTCCAAAATGTGGAATCTATGCTGAACCACCATTTAGCAGGATTGTTGGGTCTGGGTTCCCTGTCTTGGGCAGGGCACCAAATTCACGTTTCTTTACCTGTTAATAAGCTGCTGGATGCTGGTGTCGCACCGGGCGATATTCCACTTCCCCACGAATTCATATTGAATCGCAGCTTGATGGCGGAACTATATCCCAGTTTTGCGGAAGGTCTAAAGCCCTTCTTCACGCTTAATTGGGGTGCTTATGCAGACTTTTTGACTTTCAAGGGTGGCTTAAATCCCACTACTGGAGGTCTCTGGTTGTCTGACACGGCTCACCACCACCTTGCGATCGCGGTTTTATTCCTGATTGCGGGTCATATGTACCGCACTAACTGGGGTATTGGTCACAGTCTGAAAGAGATACTTGAAGGACATAAAGGTGATCCTCTACTGTTCGGCGGTAAAGGTCATGATGGTCTTTATGAGATCTTGACGACTTCCTGGCATGCTCAATTAGCGGTTAATTTGGCATTACTCGGTTCTTTGACCATCATCGTGGCTCAGCATATGTATGCGATGCCGCCTTATCCCTACCTTGCGACGGACTACGGGACTCAGCTGTCTCTGTTCACGCACCATATGTGGATTGGCGGTTTTTTGGTGGTTGGTGCTGCAGCCCATGCGGCTATTTTCATGGTTCGTGATTACGACCCAGCGAAAAATGTCGATAATGCCCTCGACCGGATGATTCGCTCTCGCGATGCCATCATTTCCCATTTGAACTGGGTTTGTATTTTCCTGGGCTTTCATAGCTTCGGTCTATACATTCACAACGACACCATGCGTGCCCTGGGCCGCCCTCAAGACATGTTCTCTGATACGGCGATTCAGTTGCAGCCTATCTTTGCCCAGTGGGTGCAGAGTCTGCATACTTTGGCACCTGGTGGCACCGCACCCAGTGCAATGGAGCCCGTCAGCTATGCATTTGGCGGTGGCGTCATAGCAGTCGGTGGCAAGGTCGCAATGATGCCCATTGCTCTTGGAACGGCTGACTTCATGGTTCACCATATCCATGCCTTTACTATCCACGTAACAGTATTGATTCTGTTGAAAGGAGTGCTTTATGCACGGAACTCTCGTTTGATTCCTGATAAAGCTGAATTGGGTTTCCGATTCCCTTGCGATGGTCCTGGTCGTGGTGGTACTTGTCAGAACTCTGCCTGGGATCATGTTTTCTTGGGTCTGTTCTGGATGTACAACTCCTTGTCGATCGTAATTTTCCACTTCAGTTGGAAAATGCAGTCTGATGTATGGGGTACGGTCTCTCCAGATGGAAGTGTCGCCCATATCACCTATGGCAACTTTGCGAACAGCTCCATTTGTATCAACGGCTGGCTCAGAGACTTCTTGTGGTCCCAAGCCTCTGCTGTTATTACTTCCTACGGCTCTGCCCTATCAGCTTATGGCCTGATGTTTTTGGCAGCTCACTTTATCTGGGCATTTAGTTTGATGTTCCTCTTCAGTGGTCGTGGCTACTGGCAGGAATTAATTGAGTCTATTGTTTGGGCTCACAACAAACTGAAGGTTGCGCCGGCTATTCAACCTCGCGCTTTGAGTATTACTCAGGGTCGTGCTGTTGGTGTCGCTCACTACTTATTGGGTGGGATTGTGACAACCTGGTCCTTTTTCTTAGCCCGTATTCTCTCGGTCGGTTAGGAAGGGTAATTGTCCCGATTCGACGATGAACTGTAGATACTCGGCAGGTTTCAATAATTGAATTGAGAAATGTCGGGTGTCTAGCAGAACCATCGAGTCCGACTTGTTACGCTAGACCGTGAAGAAGTCGGCAATTTTTGAAGAAAGTGAGTTGGATTTATTCGAATTCAGCTTGCTCAGCAAAAGGAATTTCCTTAACAGAAGAGCTATGGCAACTAAATTTCCAAAATTTAGCCAGGACCTCGCCCAAGATCCAACTACTCGGCGGATTTGGTACGGGATTGCTACGGCCCATGATTTTGAGACCCACGATGGCATGACGGAAGAGAATCTTTATCAAAAGATTTTTGCTTCCCACTTTGGTCATTTGGCAATCATTTTCTTGTGGACTTCAGGCACCCTGTTCCATGTGGCCTGGCAAGGTAACTTTGAGCAGTGGATCAAAGATCCGCTAAACATCAGTCCCATTGCCCATGCAATTTGGGATCCGCATTTTGGCGAAGCGGCGATTGATGCGTTTACCCAAGGGGGCGCATCTAATCCAGTTAATATCGCCTACTCTGGCGTTTATCACTGGTTCTACACCATTGGTATGACGACCAATGCTGACCTGTATCAAGGCGCAGTTTTTCTGCTGATTCTGTCTTCTCTGTTCTTGTTCGCTGGTTGGTTACACCTCCAGCCCAAGTTTCGCCCGAGCTTGTCTTGGTTTAAGAACGCAGAGTCTCGCCTGAACCACCACTTGGCTGGTTTATTCGGGGTTAGCTCATTGGCTTGGACTGGTCACTTGGTACATGTGGCTATTCCTGAGTCTCGTGGTCAGCATGTTGGTTGGGATAACTTCTTGACCACACCACCTCACCCTGCGGGCTTGGCTCCGTTCTTTACTGGTAATTGGGGCGTTTACGCTCAGAATCCAGATACGGCGAGCCATGTTTTCGGGACTTCTGAAGGTGCAGGTACTGCTATTTTGACGTTCTTGGGTGGTTTTCATCCCCAAACTGAGTCTTTATGGCTAACGGATATTGCTCATCACCATTTGGCGATCGCAGTGGTTTTCATCATTGCCGGCCATATGTACCGTACCAACTTTGGCATTGGACATAACATCCGTGAGATTTTGTCCGCGCACCAACCACCTTCCGGTAAATTGGGCAATGCTCACAGTGGTCTTTACGATACGTTGAATAACTCCTTGCATTTTCAGTTGGCATTGGCGCTAGCTTCCGTTGGAGTCGTGACTTCTTTGGTTGCGCAGCATATGTATTCCTTGCCGTCTTATGCATTTATTAGCAAGGCATATACAACGCAAGCTGCTCTGTACACTCACCATCAGTACATCGCTGGTTTTATCATGCTGGGCGCGTTTGCTCACGGTGCGATTTTCCTCGTTCGTGACTACGACCCTGAGCAGAATAAAGACAACGTATTGGCTCGTGTACTGGACCACAAAGAGGCAATTATTTCCCACTTGAGCTGGGTTTCTTTGTTCCTCGGTTTCCACACGTTGGGGCTGTATGTTCATAATGACGTGGTGGTAGCTTTCGGCACCCCTGAAAAGCAACTTTTGATTGAGCCTGTGTTTGCTCAGTTCGTTCAAGCTGCTCAAGGCAAAGCTCTGTACGGTTTTGATGCGCTTCTGTCGAACTCCGGCAGTGTGGCAGCTAGTGCTTCTGCACCATGGCTTCCTGGCTGGATAGATGCCATCAATAGCGGTAGCAACTCTCTTTTCTTGACCATCGGTCCGGGTGACTTTTTAGTTCACCATGCGATCGCGTTAGGTCTACACACCACCACTTTGATTCTGGTCAAAGGTGCACTAGATGCTCGCGGTTCTAAGCTAATGCCGGACAAGAAAGACTTCGGTTTTGCTTTCCCTTGTGACGGTCCTGGTCGTGGCGGTACTTGTGATATCTCTGCTTGGGACTCTGTTTACTTGGCGGCTTTCTGGATGCTAAATACCATTGCTTGGTTGACTTTCTACTGGCATTGGAAGCACTTAGGCGTTTGGCAAGGCAATGTTGCGCAGTTCAACGAGAACTCCACTTACCTGATGGGCTGGTTCCGCGATTATCTCTGGGCAAACTCGGCCCAGTTGATTAACGGCTACAATCCCTACGGCATGAATAACTTGTCTGTTTGGGCTTGGATGTTCCTCTTTGGGCACCTGGTTTGGGCAACTGGCTTCATGTTCTTGATCTCTTGGCGTGGTTACTGGCAGGAACTCATCGAAACTTTAGTTTGGGCTCACGAGCGTACGCCGCTGGCTCAACTGGTTCGCTGGAAGGACAAGCCAGTCGCAATGTCCATCGTTCAAGGCCGTTTGATTGGTTTGGCTCACTTCGCAATTGGCTTCTTTGTTACCTATGCAGCCTTTCTAATTGCGTCAACATCCGGGAAATTTGGATAGCGTTTCCATTTAAATTTCCAATTATGAGAAAAGCCTCCCGTTACTGGGAGGCTTTCTTTTTGGATTAATCGATTCGTGATGCTCCGCCTTTATGGACTGGCAAAGTCTAGCAGGGGAGCGGCCTTCAAGAGAGATTGAGTATAGGGGTCTTGCGGTTGTCGAAAAATTTGTTCGGTGGGACCGAGTTCAACAATCTGACCTTTGTTCATGACTGCGATGCGATCGCAAAAGAAGCGAGCAACCCACAGATCGTGAGTAATGAATAAATAAGTTAGATCAAATTCTTCTTTAAGTTCCAGCATTAGCTCTAAAACTTGAGACTGGACGCTTGCATCGAGCATACTGACCGGTTCGTCACAAATGACTAGCTGAGGATGGGTAATCAGAGCCCTTGCGATCGCAACCCGCTGTTGTTGTCCGCCAGAGAGGTCTTTGGGATAGCGTTTACTATATTCTTCAATCGGAGTTAATCCCACCCGGGTCAGCATTTCCGAAACTTTGACTTGGGCCCTTTCAGGGGTCGCAAGTCCGTGGACAATAAGGGGGTCAGCGATGCTTTCAGCAACGTTCATTCGAGGATTGAGACAAGCGTGGGGGTCTTGGAAGACCATTTGAAGCTCCCGTCGGAGTGGTCGCAGTTGATTTTCGGGCAACGCTGCTAGATCTTGATCGGCAAAAATGACTTGGCCATACGTGGGGCGAACTAGTTGCAAGAGGGTGCGAGAAAGGGTGCTTTTTCCGCAACCAGATTCGCCGACCAGCCCGAGAATTTCGCCCTTATAGAGAGAAAAATTAACGTTATCGACCGCTTTAATCACTTGCTTGCCGCCACCTAGGAGCTGCTGTAAAAAGTTGCTTTCTAGGACGTAGTGTTGCTGGAGCTCTTTCGCTTCGAGCAAAATGGGAGCGCTGGAAATTTCTTCGATAAGAGGCGCTTCTTCATCAACGCTAATATGAAGCGCTGCCGTAAGCAGAGATTGGGTATAGGGATGCTGCGGATTGCGGAAAATTTCTTTGGCGTTGCCTGTTTCGACCAGTTTGCCTTGGTACATTACCGCTAAGCGATCGCAGTATTGCCCAACCATAGCCAGGTCGTGAGAAATCAGCAGAAGTCCGACGCCTCGTTCGGTGCAGAGACGAGTCAGTTCTTGTAAAATTTCAGCCGCGACGGTGACATCTAGCGCTGTAGTAGGCTCATCAGCCACAATCACTTTGGGGTTAAGGACCAAGGCTAATGCGATCGCAACTCTTTGCCGCATGCCGCCGCTAAATTCATGGGGATATTGATTCCAGCGGTCTGCGGGGATTTTGACGGCGGCCAGGGTTTGGACCGCTTTTTCTTTGGCCGCAGCTTTGGAGAGTTGGGGATTGTGTGCCAAGACAGTCTCCAAACAGTGCTCGCCTATGGTCATAAGCGGGTCGAGGCGGGTCATGGGGTCTTGGAAGACCAGGGCGACGACTTCGCCGCGAAATTCTCGAAGTTGACTGGTAGTTAGCTCAAAAACAGATTCACCCTTGAAATAAACAGAGCCTTCAACCTGGGTGCCGCGCGGAAGGAGCCGCATAGCTGCGCGACCTAAAGTTGATTTACCGCAGCCGGACTCCCCGACAAGGCCTAAACGATCGCCAGGATTAAGGGAAATAGAAACGTCGTCTACGGACCAGTGAACTGTTTGAGGGTCGGTCTCCGCTTGGGGATAGGCGATGCGGAGATTGTTGAGGCGAAAAAGATCGGCACACATAGCAGCCGTTAGAGATGATTTTTGATCGTACCGTCGATTTTGCAGTTGCATCCCCAAAAATCCTGATATCTTACGCTGATTGGGGGGACTGGGGGAACAGGTGAGGGGTTCCATCAGACCTCAGCCGAGGTGCGCCTCGGTTATGAGTATCTTCGGCATCAGCCCATATTCGCGAAATCTCAGCAGCGGAAATATAGCAGCCGAAGACTGAGTTAGGGCGCCATTGAGGACAAGATAGTTTATGCTTTAGGGCTTTAACTGAACAATGTCCTAACTTGCCCCTTGCTTTCTATATGCAATGAGTTAAAAATCCGAAGCTCGAGGCAGAATAAACCCGCTTACAACCTTAGCGATTTCTTTGGTGCCAGGAACTACGCAAGGTCACGAATTTTCTATAGAGGCAGAGACTCAAACGTCGGCGGAACCGACGATGTCAAGTACCCGTCCGGAACGCCCAGGCTGCTTTTTCTATTCAGCGTTAAACGGCAGTGCGCGATTTAATCCCCTTTTTTGCAGATCGCTGGGGGCACTTCTGATTTTGAGTCGCCCAATCCCAGAGCTTTCTGGCAATCGCCCCCATCTTATGAAGGCGGCGATTGCTATAAACGCCACTGATTTTATTCAAACTTTTACGTAAATTTGTTACTGACAATGACCTCAACTCGTCCCAAAAAAACGATCGCTCTCTTCAATTTCAATAAGCCAGTATTTAAAAAGAAGAAATCTAAGTCAGGTAATGCCGCTAAACCACCCCAAAAATCCAGGGTCCAGCCCACGCCAGACTTCGGGGCTACCAACGTTCCAGATAGTATCTCAGTTGACGATGTTGAAGAGCTAGACGAAGCCAATCTTCTGCAACTAGAGGAAGACTTATCTATCTGGGGAGAAGGACTTCCGACGCCGCTGCCGGGTATCGAAGAGCTAGAAGTCAATGATGCTCGAATTCCCTCCTCATCATCGCCTACTCCAAGCGCTGAAATTCTCGATTTTCCTGTCTCTGCTACTAAACAAGACACCGTCCGCCCTTCCCCCAAAGGTCAAGCGACCGTCCCGCCCCCCAAACAGCCGGTAAAGTGGCCGCAAAAAGTTATTTTTACCTTGCTGCGAATTGGCATCTTCGGGGTCGGCATTAGCGTCGTGGCTGGCTCAACTTTGGCCCGGATCGACTACAACAATCCGCCTCTGCGCAAACAATGGAACTGGCTCACCACTTCTGTGACTCAAACTGGAAATGCGATCACAGAAAGTGCGGCCGGAGCTTATAACGGAGCCTTGCCCCTGCTTGAGAAACTTCCCGGAGACTGGACTTTGCCCCGTATCAATCAAGACGCCCAACCTGCAGCCGAAGAAACGATCATCGCCGCTAAGCCGGAGCAATCGACTGCCACTGGAGCGGCACCAAAAGTTTCTACGACAGACAAGCGAACCTTAATTGCGACTCGTGAACTCAACAGTCTCAAAGAAAAGTTAAACGTGATCGCTGCTGAATATCCGGATTTAGACGCCGGGGCGTATTTTTTAGATTTGGACAACGGAGCCTATGTTAATCGTGCGGGTAGTCAGCCCTTTCCGGCTGCTAGCACCATCAAAATTCCAATCCTGATTGCATACTTAGAAGCATTAGACGAGGGCAAAGTCTTTCTCGATCAACCGCTGACCCAAAAGCAAGAACTTATCGGCGGCGGCTCAGGAGAAATGCAAGGTTATCCCGCCGGTACCAAATTTAGCTCGCTGGATACGATCACCAAGATGATTATCATCAGCGACAACACCGCAACCAACCTCGTTATTGACAAACTCGGTGGACCGGATGCCGTCAATGCTCGATTCCAAACCTGGGGTCTCAAACATACCAAAATCAACAACTTGCTCCCTGATTTAGAAGGGACCAATACCACAAGTCCTCAAGATCTCGCGCTACTGCTGGGTAAAGTCGCCCAAGGCGAAATACTCTCTCTCTCCTCACGCGATCGTCTCTTACAAATTATGCGTCGCACCAAAACTCGTACCTTGCTGCCTCAAGGTCTCGAGTCGGACGCCGTCATCGCCAATAAAACCGGCGATATTGGTTTTATTATTGGAGACGCGGGGATTATCGAAATGCCAACCGGCAAGCGTTACGTCGCTGCCGTGATCACCCACCGACCTTACAATGACGTTCGGGGTCGAGTCATGATCCAAAAAATGTCTCGAGCCGGTTACCAGCATTTCAAACATTATGAACCTCGCCCGTTTACAGCAGAATAGTCAGAGCTGAATATTTGCGCTCACCCAACGAGGTGGACTTTGATACATGGGTCCCTGACTGAGCACCTTTCCATTTTTATGAGTGACATGAGCGCTTGGTCTATCCAGCGCACTAAGCGCGACCAGCTGTCTTCGTATTGAGTGAGTTCAATTAAGTCATCCCCCAGCATGAAGGACCTGTTGTAAAAGTTTACAATCCCACTCAGGAACCGCGAATCGTTTTACTCTATAGGCTGATTAACACTTTTAAAAAGAAGCAATAATCTCATGAGCGTAACAGCAAGTGGTGGAAGCTCTGTGGCTAAGCCCCAGCTATATCAAACGGTTCCGGCTTCAACAATCTCCCAAGCTGAGCAACAAGATCGGTTTTTAGCAAAAGGTGAACTCGAGTCACTGATTGAATTTTTTGGCTCCGGTAGTAAGCGTTTAGCAATTGCCCAAGTCCTGACCCTAAATTCCGATCTGATTGTTTCTCGGGCCGCCAACCGCATCTTTACTGGCGGCTCCCCCATGGCTTATTTGGAGAAACCCGAGCCCGATGAATTGGTTATGGTAGCTGCTCCAGTAACTACGACTGCTGTTGGAGATGACTCATCGACTTCTGTCTCGTATACCTCGAGCGGAGGTGGCGGCGGATTTTTTAGTGGATTGCGTTCGGTTTTCTTATCGCCTGGCGCAGGGCAAATTCCAGCTGGCTTCCGTCCGATTAATATTTCTCGCTATGGTCCCAGCAACATGCAAAAGTCTCTTAGAGACATGTCCTGGTTTCTGCGCTACACCACTTACGCCATCGTTGCTGGTGATCCGAATATTTTGACCGTTAATGTTCGGGGTCTACGCGAAGTCATCGAAAATGCTTGTTCTACGGCAGCGACTACTGTTGCGCTCCAAGAAATGCGGGCTGCTAGCTTAGGCTATTTTCGTAATGATGAAGAAGCATCCAGCATTATTAGAAGTTATTTTGAAATTCTGATTAACGAGTTTGCAGAACAAACGCCTGCAACTAAGCAGCGGCGTCGCCCTACTTCGGATGCTCAAGGATTGGAGCTTCCCCAAAGCTATTACAATGCAGCCGAACGCCGTCCTTTATTCGTTATGCGTCCGGGACTCTCGGAAGTCGAAAAGCAAGGTGTCATCAAAGCGGCATACCGCCAAATCTTTGAGCGCGACATTACGCGGGCTTACGGTCAGTCCGTTTCGTATTTGGAATCCCAAGTTAAAAATGGTCAAATTTCTATGCGGGAATTTATCCGTGCCTTGGGTAAATCGGAGCTATATCGTAAACAATTTTTCGAGCCTTTTATTAATAGCCGTGCATTAGAGCTAGCATTCCGGCATTTTCTGGGTCGCGGACCGAGTTCCCGTGAAGAGGTTCAAAAATACTTTTCAATTGTTTCGGCTGGCGGGCTCTCTCCGCTAATCGATGCATTGATTGATTCCCCAGAATACACTGATTACTTTGGGGAGGAAACGGTCCCTTATATTCGGGGTCTGGGCCAAGAGGCGCAGGAATGCAGAAATTGGGGAATGCAGCAAGATCTGTTTAATTACAGTGCCCCTTTCCGCAAGATTCCCCAGTTCATCACAACCTTTGCTCAATACACTCACCCGCTAGCAGATCAGCATCCCTATGGTTCTGGAAACGATCCGCTGGAGATTCAATTTGGGGCTATCTTCTCGAAAGAGAGAGCGAACCCCAGTGCCACGCCTGCTCCCTTCAATAAAGATACGAAGAGAATTTTGATCAATCGAGGACCTGCAATCAACAGCCAGGTTTCTAATCCCCAAGCCAGAGGCTTAGCGCCCGGGTCTTTGGGGGCTAAAGTATTTAAATTGACGCAGCTACCAACAGGAGGTAGCGCCAGTAGCAACTTTACTGAGTCCACCACTCAAACGGTCATTGAGGCTTGTTATCGCCAAGTCTTTGGACGGAAAGTTTATCAAGGTCAGCGGCTCAGCTCTGCGGAAGCCCGTTTAGAGAATGGCGAGATTACGCTGCGAGAATTTATTCGTGCCCTGGCAAAATCGACTGCTTTCCGGGATCTTTACTGGTCTTCTCTGTACGTTGTTAAAGCAGTGGAATATATTCACCGCCGCTTATTAGGACGACCAACTTACGGACGGAAAGAGATTAATTCCTACTTCGACATTTGTGCCAAGAAAGGCTTTTATGCATTTGTTGATGCCATTATCAATAGCCAAGAATACATGGAAGCTTTTGGCGAAGATACCGTGCCCTATGAGCGCTATCTAACACCGGCAGGTTTGGCATTGCGTCAGATTCGTCCGGCTGCGTTACCCGAAGACCTCGGTATCACTGTTGAAAAGCAAAGTACTCCGCGGTTTGTTGAACTAGGCACTCCGGTGGACTTACGCACTGAGCCCGACGTGACTGCTCGAATTCGCCAGGGAGTTACGACAAAACGCCAGCAAACTAAAGTTTTCAAATTGATTGATCGAGGCAATGAAGTTGAGCTAAAAGCGGTCATTTCTGCTGCCTATCGACAAGTTTTTGAACGCAATGTTGAGCCTTATGTAGTCAGTAACGACTTTACGAATCTTGAGAGTCGAGTGCGTAATGGTGAAATTACTGTGCGCGAGTTTATTCAGATTTTAGGTTGCTCTGAACTTTACCAACGGGAGTTTTATACCCCTTATCCCAACACCAAAGTTATTGAGTTAGGTACTAAGCATTTCTTGGGTCGTGCACCTCGTAATCAAAAGGAAATTCAGACCTATAACAAGATTTTGGCAGAGCAGGGCTTAAAAGCTTTTGTTGAAACTCTGTTGTTGAGTCCTGAATATGCAGAATTCTTTGGCGAAGATACGGTACCGTATCGTCGATATCCAACCCTACCTGCCGCTAATTTCCCCAATACCGAACGCCTTTACAGCAAGCTGACCAAGCAAGATGAAGAGGTGATAATTCCCAGCTTTGAACCAGCTTCTAGCATTTCCGACTACTAAGGTTGATGTAAATTTGAATGCTGAGAATATGATTCAATAACGAAACTCTAATACATTCAGTAATGGAGTTTCGTTCTACAGGGTCAATACCTGAGTCGTCGCGAGGCAAACTTGTTTTTAAATAGCGACCTTGTTCATAATATTCTCTCGTTTTATCAGCAGTCTTGTGTTCTTTTTGGAGATTCGACTTTTCTCGGTTGAATCTGATAATGAGTAAGTTATTTTCATCTGCAGTTACTCTTTTTTGAAGACGCTTTGTCACAGCCTTCTTATTAATTGCATGAGCTTGGAAAGAGGACGTTTGATCTTCACTTTTTCTAGTTTTAGCACCAGTCTTTTATCAATGATTGATAATTCTGTTGCCTCAAAGGTTTACTTTACTTAGCTCGCCCCTTAACACTGCCTAATCAGGTTATAATTTTCCACAGATTATCGACTATCAGACTGCCTGCTAGTTGGGTAATTACCCCTAAGAAATGAACGTCAGCTTGGATTCGAAATCTGAATCTTCTAGCTGACAAATTTATAAACTTTTTGATTGGAGGAATCCTCAATGAGTATTGTCACGAAATCTATCGTGAATGCTGATGCTGAAGCTCGTTATTTGAGCCCCAGTGAGCTAGAGCGAATCAAGGCTTTTGTTATTAGCGGTGAAAGCCGCCTGCGTATTGCTCAAACTTTGACTGAATCTCGCGAACGCATTATTAAGCAAGCGGGTGATCAGTTGTTCCAGAAGCGTCCTGACGTAGTTTCCCCTGGCGGTAACGCTTACGGCGATGAGATGACTGCTACTTGCCTGCGCGATATGGACTATTACCTTCGCCTTGTTACCTATGGAGTGGTTGCTGGCGACGTTACTCCTATC